>CADCPT010000207.1 GCA_902803385.1 uncultured Ruminococcus sp. | reverse complement strand
TTCTGTGCCTGACGGACGGACAACAACAGAGCAGTTTCCTTCAAGCAGGAATTTCAGCACATCCGACTTCGGCAGACCGTCAAGACCCGGTGCATAATCAAGTACCTTTTCTACCTTTCTGCCGCCGATGGTTTTGATGTCACCACGAAAATCCTTCATAATGCCCTGCATCTTTGCAAAACCGGCAGAACCTTCAAATTCGTAGAAATGCAGCGTGTTCAGACAATAGCCGTACTTTTGATACAATTCTTCCAACTTGTCAATAAGGCTGATGCCCCTTGTCTTGTAATAAGCAAACATCTCGCAAATCAGGAACGCACCGTCAACAGCGTCCTTGTCACGGACATAGCCGCCGCTGAGATAACCGTAACTTTCCTCCATACCGAAGATGTAGCTCTCTTCCTTGCCCTGCTGTTCAAGCACACCTATCTGCTCACCAATAAACTTGAAGCCTGTCAGCACATTTACTGTACGCACACCATAGTCAGCGGCGATACGCTCTGCCATGTCTATTGTAACAATAGTTTTCATAAACACCGGGTCTTCAGGCATAGTTCCGTTTTCGATACGCTTTTTGCAAATATAATCAAGCAGGAGCATACCTGTTTCATTACCTGAGAGGAGCTGATAATCACCCTTCGGTGTCTTTACGGCAATACCTACACGGTCACAATCGGGGTCAGTGGCAAGCAGAAGATCAGCATTATACTTTTCTGCATATTCCATACTGAGTGACATAGCTTCTTTAATCTCCGGGTTCGGGAAAGGACAGGTGGTGAAATTGCCGTCCGGTTCTTCCTGCTCCTTGACTACTGTGATGTTAGTGTAGTCGCTTTCCTTAAGTGTGCGGAGAACGGGCTTTAACCCTGTGCCGTGAAGTGGAGAATATACAATAGCAACATTCTTGTCTATCTTATCGTTCTCAGAAAGTACAGTCTGCTTCTTGACTTCCTCAACAAAATCGGTGTAGATATTCTCACCGATATATTCTATTATTCCGTTTGCGATACCCTCATCAAAGTTAGATATCTTTACATCCGCAAAGATATCCAGCTTTTCGATCTCGGAAAGAATAGTCTTTGCTGCCTCTGTTGTGATCTGACAGCCGTCAGCGCCGTAGACTTTGTAGCCGTTGTACTTTGAGGGGTTGTGTGATGCAGTTATCATAATGCCTGCCGCACAATTCAATGCACGAACAGCATAGGAAAGGCACGGTGTCGGCATAAGCTCAGTATAAATATATACCTTGATGCCATTTGCCGCAAATACACCGCTTGCTACCTGTGAAAACAGGTCGGATTTTATTCTTGAATCGTAGCTTACAGCTATTTTTCTGTCGCTTTCAGCATAATTCTTTATTACATAATTCGCAAGTCCCTGTGATGCCTTTGCGACCGTATGTATATTCATACGGTTTGTGCCTGCACCGATAACGCCGCGCAGACCGCCTGTGCCGAAAGCAAGATCACGATAAAAAGCATCCTCTATTTTAGCTTCATCTTCTGCGACAGCTGCAAGCTCCTTTTCAACATCACTGTCGCCCTTTGCAAGCTCACACCAACGCTTGTATTCCTTCATATAATCCATATCATTATCCTCCTTTTAAAAGTGTGTAGCTTCTATTAGTGTGGAGGGTTAAGAGTGGAGGGTGGAGCTAATGATTAATAGTAAGTACAACTCCACACTCCACCTTCCACACTCCACACTGTTCAACAGCTTACTTTTAATAGTGAAGCCTTTCCATGAATGTGCATTTCGACCGACTCCGCAGGAACAAAAATGCAGTCACCTTTGAAGAAGGGCAGAGCCTCATCATCATAGAAGATAACGCCGCATCCGCCGACGCAAAGCAGAACATTAAATGAGGTACTGCCAACCTGCATCGTCACCATATTCTGATTGGTTTCGGTATTCAGCATTATCCGCTCGACCTGAAAATATTTGCAGCGGCACAGAAGCTCACTTGCCCAACCGGGCTGATAGTTAAGCACACGCATCGGCTGTCGGGGCCTTGCGCTGCTGTCAAGATTTGCGACCTCAAGTGCTTTATCAACGTGAAGCGGTCTTTTTTTGCCGTTTTTGTCTATACGATCATAATCGTAAAGGCGGTAGGTCAAATTGGAGTTTTCCTGTATTTCAGCAATGAGCGCACCTGCGCCGATAGCGTGAATAGTGCCGGCTTCGATATAAAAAACATCGTCCTTTTTGATTCTGACCTTTTGCAGATACTTCTCTAACTTTCCGTTTTCTATGGCTGTTCTTATTTTATCACGCTCTGCCTTGTGGTGCAAGCCATAAACCAGCTTTGCATCAGGTGAAGCATCAAGAACATACCACATTTCCGTTTTGCCAAGCTGTCCGTTTTCGTGTTCCTTTGCATATTCATCATCTGGATGTACCTGCACTGACAGGTCTTTTTTTGCATCTATGAATTTGATAAGTATCGGCAGCTCCGTTTTGTTTTCCGGGTGTGTACCCATAAATTCCGGGTGAAGTTTAAGCACTTCCGGCAACGATAACCCTGAGAATACACCGCTTACT
>CADCPT010000206.1 GCA_902803385.1 uncultured Ruminococcus sp. | reverse complement strand
GGTAAGCCATATTTTATCGGATATTTAGATGATTCAGAGGCTGATAAAAAAGAAAATGGTTTTTTCACACCCCCTGAAAAAACACTACAATAAAGTTTGCAGCAGGGCAGGCGCACTCATTTTATCGTTTATCAAGCACTACGGTCGCACCGTCGATCGTAACAGAAACTATCTTCCTCGGATCGACAGGAGTGAATCTCAGTCCATAGAAATCTCCTCTTTCACCAAAGACATACTGTGCTTCATAGGTATTCTTATCATCCGGCGCACGCTCCGGGTCATATGTGCTTCCGCCTTCAAACAGATCTGCCGTAATGCTGCTTCCGTCCGAAAGATCAACCGTAAACCTATCTGACAAAAAAGGTTCGAAGCTCGTAATGTTTTCTGCGCGAAGCGTCATTCCGGTATTCGTAGCAGTAATTTTTGTAAGAATAAAGCTGCCTTTTGCCGAATTAACATATATGGGCTTTTCGAGCAGATCGATTATTTCCGAAGCACCTGTCGGATCCAGCGTTACTTCATATTCAAATGGTATGGAGTATTCCTCGAATACGCACAAAGCGCATCTGTTGAAATCAAAGCTGATGATCTCGTTCTGCCTGAGCCGAGGCTTGTATTCCTCTGTGTACTTATCAAGCAGAGCCTTGTTTTGTTTGTAATTGTAATTCAGACTGCCGTTTTTCCTTTCTTCAGGCTGAGCCTGATAAATGACCTTTACAAAGCGGTATGCGGTAAGCTTATCATCGCGGAAGCTTATACTGCCGATATCATCGCCGTCCTTGTGTACTGACATGAAAGCGGTTATGGTCTTTTCATCCTCGAATCTGTAATCAACAAATGATTTGTCATTGATCACATATTCCCCGTTTTCTCCTGCGGCAGTCCTGATATTGTAATTCTGGTTACTGTCTGCCATTATTCCGTCTGTGTTCAGCTCTATCCCGGTCTGATCGTCAACGTTTTCTATAAATTTCCCGCCGTCCTTTTTAGTGATGGTAAACGATGCATAAACGTTTTCATCGTCGCCTGTCATACCGTCAAGCGCAATGTCAAGATATTCGCTTTTTACGTCGACAGGTAAAGCAACGATCGGAATGCTTTCGCTTTTCAGCTCGACCCTTCCCTTGAATACGCTGTCAAGAAGACCGGCAGCCGATGCTGTTACGCCGAAGGTGCCGATAACAATTGCGGCAGCCAGAAGCGTGAACAAGAGCTTTTTCTTTTTGCGTCCTTTGCTCTGTACATGTTCCGACTGAGCGATCTTTTTCGATACAAGACCTTCGATGCTGTCTGTATCAATGCCCGCGGCTGTGATCGATCCGGCTCCATCCGTAAGCTCCGGCACACTGCCCATAAGGTCAAAAATATTATCTGTTTTCATAGTTATATCCCCTTTCCTGCAAGAATTCTTTGAGCTTTGGCTTTGCTCTCCTTATCCTTGACTTGACCGCTTCCTTCGTGAGCCCTGTCTGCTTTGCTATTTCGGCAGAGCTCTGATAATAATAGTAGTGGCGGATAAGGATGTCCCTGTCCTGTGAGTCAAACTGTGCAAAGGCGTCGGCAAGATCAGTCTGAAGCTGTCTGTTTTCAAGATAATCAAAAAGGGAAAACTCATCGGCAAGCGGAATATCACATATATCATCATGATCCGCAAGCCTTATCCCTCTCAGCATATCCTTTGTTTTTGACTTGGCTATTGCGCATAGATAGCCTTTAAGATGGCCGCTCTGAACCTTGCCGGCGTTTATCCATAGGGTGTAAAATACATCAGAACAGCATTCCTCGATATCCTGACCCGACAAAAGGCCGTTTGAGATATTGCTTATGATGGTTACAATAAGCGGTGAGTATTGCTTTATAATATCAGACAGTGCCTGCTCATCATGTGCCCTGAGTTTTTTTATGATCTCTTCATCATTCATGTCTTACCACCTCCCGACCGACACTGTGTATGACCCGGTGCATCACAGTACCTTGAATGATCTTGGATCCAGGATATATCCTTCACTATTATAAACGTAATTTTCGGTAAAACGGGGTCATGCTTAAACTTTGTGCGGATCAGGATAAAAAATGACAAAAACAACAAAAATCCCGCCATGTGTACAAAGGTTTTTTTCAAAACGTCGGAAAATGCAAAAATCAGTCAAAAGCTCCGATTGTGCAAAAAAACATCCACAAAATTGCCTTGACATAAGCATCCAGAGATATTATAATATTATGCGAGAAATTACAAATGTACTATGAGGGGATTTTAATGAAGATGTTCAATTCCCGCGAGCCGAAGTACAGATATCCTACGGGGGCTGTTCCCTCAGGAACAAAACTGCACTTCAAGATCGTGCTGCCGAGAGACCTGAAATGCTCCGGCGCAGTGCTTGCGATGAAAGACGACAAATTCGGAGACACCGATGTTTCAAGCATGTTCTGGTGCGGAATGGTCGGAGAGGACCATGAAGCCTGGGAATGTGATTACGAGCCGGAACACGTCGGGGTTTACTGGTATCATTTCGCTATAGATACCTGCTACGGAAAAAGATACATAATGAAGGGTTACGGCGGCGAGGGCTATCTTGCTTTGAGCGACCACGAGCCAAGGTTCCAGCTTCTCTGCTATGAAAAGGATTTCAAAACTCCTTCATGGCTCCCCGGCGGTATCATGTATCAGATATTCCCGGACAGGTTTTACAATTCAGGCAAAATGAAGACCGGTATATATCCCGACAAGAAGCTTCAGGAAAACTGGAACAACATTCCGGACTGGAAGCCGAACGAAATAGGTATGATAACAAATTCGGACTTCTTCGGCGGCGACCTCAGAGGTATAACCGAAAAGCTTCCGTATCTTGAAAGCCTCGGAGTCACCTGTATATATCTGAATCCTATATTCGAGGCATATTCCAATCACCGCTACGATACCGGCGACTATGAAAAGATCGACCCTGTTCTCGGCGATGAAGAGGATTTCCGTGAGCTTTGCAGTGAGGCCAAGAAACGCGGCATACATATAATAAACGACGGCGTATTCAGTCATACCGGAAGCGACAGCAAGTATTTCAACCGTGAGAACCGGTACGAAGGGAACGGCGCTTATAATTCCAAGGAATCGCCGTACTATACATGGTACAAATTCATAGAATGGCCTAACATATATAATTCCTGGTGGGGCTTCAATACTCTTCCCGAGGTCGAGGAGCTTTCCACTTCCTTCAATGATTACATAAACGGCGAAAACGGTATAATCCGCAAATGGATAAGAGCCGGTAACAGCGGCTGGCGTCTTGACGTTGCAGATGAGCTTCCCGATGAATTCATCGAATATATCCGTGAAGCTGTCAAGGCCGAAGATCCGGAGGCGCTTCTGCTCGGCGAGGTATGGGAGGATGCATCAAACAAGGAGAGCTACGGCTCACGCAGGCGCTTCCTCTACGGCAAAGAGCTTGACAGTGTTATGAACTATCCGTTCCGTGACGCTATTCTCGGATTCCTCGACTGCGGCGACGGACGCGATATGCTGGAAATAATCCTTTGCGTTCTTGAAAACTATCCCCGTCCCGTTATCCGCTCTCTTATGAACCTTCTCGGAACTCACGACACCGAAAGAGTAATCACTCTTCTTGCAGGAGAGCGACAGAACGGACGCGGACGCGAATGGCAGGCCGAGAATGTCCTGTCTCCCGAGCAGAGAGAATACGGTCTGAGAAGAATGAGGATAGCAAGCGGCATCCTCTACACACTGCCCGGAGTTCCGTGCATATATTACGGAGATGAGGTCGGTGTTGAGGGCTACAAGGATCCCTTTAACCGCCGCACTTTCCCGTGGGGCAGAGAAAACGAACAGCTTCTTAAATGGTACAGGGATCTCGGAAAGATGCGCCGCAGGTGCTCATGCCTTGTTGACGGCGAGCTGAGAGATTTCGGTTCTTCGGGAAGGACTATGGGATATATCCGCGAAGATGAAAACGATATGCTTCTTTCAGTATTCAATGCATCCGGAGAGACGATAAGATTCCGTATGCCTATTGATTTCATCGGAGGCGAACCGATGATGGATACCATGGTCGAGGATGACGAAATAATAATCCCCCGCGACTGCTGCGGCTTCATATATGTTGACAAATCCTCTGCCATAAAAGATGAAGAGCTTGAGCAGGCGCTTGAGGATGCGCTTTTTGCAAATAATGATGCTTCGGCTGTCGAGCTTGAAGAAAAGCTTGCCGCAGCTATTACAGAGGAATAAAAGGAAAGAAAAGGGGCAGAGAGAGGGAACCGTGAGATCATTCACGGCTCCCTTCGCTATGTTAAGTGCGCCTACCCTGCGGCGCACCGGGGGGCACTTCCTTCGGGCGCACTTTGTATAGCGAAGGAGCCGTGAATTATTTCACAGCCCCAAATATTTACCAGCCCGGTCGCAGCGAAGCTGCAGTCGGGCGGACAGTCGTGCATATGCATAAAAAGCCTTTTTGTAAAAGGACTGATCATGGCGCATTTTTGACACTATCATAGCGCATTTCCCTATTGACATCCAGCCAAAAAAATTGTATATTATTCATATATGATAGACCAAAAGCCGTGAAGAGAAGGAGTAATGTCCTCTATGTGCGCAAAGAGAGCTGCCGTTGCTGAGAATGCAGCCGCACAGGGACACGAAGGTAGTCTCTGAGCTGCCCTGCCCAAGCCGCCGCTGCGGTGTGTAAGCAGGGACGTGAGCCGTACGTTACACCGGCAGGTATTCGACCTTCCCGGGTCCGATACCGTAGAAGAATCACAGAGTGGTATAACGGGCTTTTGCAGATCTGCGCTTCGTCTCTTAAATGGGACGGAGCTTTTTTGTTTATCATACAATCATTTTCAGGAGGAATATAATATGAAGCTCAACGGATCGGAAATCATCGCCGAATGTCTGCTCGAACAGGGTGTAGATACTGTTTTCGGCTATCCCGGCGGCGCGGTTCTCAATATCTACGACGCCCTCTATAAGTACAGCGACAGGATCACCCACATTCTCTCCTCACATGAGCAGGGAGCAGCACATGCGGCTGACGGCTATGCGCGCACAACAGGCAAATGCGGCGTTGTTATAGCTACCTCAGGCCCCGGCGCAACAAACCTTGTCACAGGTATTGCTACCGCTTACATGGATTCTATACCCATGGTAGCTATCACCGGAAACGTAACGAACGACCTTCTTGCAAGAGACAGCTTTCAGGAGGTCGATATCTGCGGAATAACGCTTCCCGTTACAAAGCACAACTTCATCGTAAAGGATGTCAACGACCTTGCCGATGTTATACGCAAGGCATTCAGGATAGCAATGAGCGGAAGAAAGGGTCCCGTTCTGATAGATATACCGAAGGATGTTACCGGGGCGCTGTGTGAATACACTCCCCGCACCCCCGATGTATTGTCAGATCCGGTGCTTTCCTCGGCTGAGGATTTTGCGGCTGCAGCTGAAATAATAGCAAACGCAAAACGCCCCATGATATATATGGGCGGCGGCGTTGTAAGTTCCGGCGCTGAAGCTGAGCTTCTTGAATTTGCCGAAAAGACAGACTGCCCTGTTGCAAGCTCTGTAATGGGTCTCGGCGGCTTCCCGGCTTCTCACCGTCTGTTTATGGGTACCATCGGTATGCATGGCGGCTACGAAACAGGCAAGGCGACCGACAACTGCGATGTGATCATCACCGTAGGCGCAAGATTTTCCGACAGAGTTGCAGGAGACAGAAAGAAATTCGGTCAGGATGCAAAGATAATACAGCTCGATATCGACAGAGCAGAAATAAACAAAAACGTAAAGATAGATTCTTACCTGCTCGGAGACCTCAAGGATACTCTGAAGCTCCTTACTATCGCTTGCGACAGGACAACACATAAGCAGTGGAACGAACAGCTTTCCGAATGGAGCAAAAAGGGCGCCGTTACGGAAACGCCCGCAAGCGAAAACTACGCCCACCCCTATCATGTCATCGAAGCTGTAAGAAAGCTCACGAAAGACAGTGATATCATCGTTACCGATGTAGGTCAGCATCAGATGTGGGTATCTCAGAAATACCGCTTTGAAGAGCCGAGAACATGGTGTACCTCCGGCGGACTGGGCACCATGGGCTACGGTATGGGCGCCGCTGTAGGCTCTGCCGTTGCACACCCGGACAGAAGGGTAGTGCTCTTCACCGGCGACGGCAGCTTCCATATGAACCTCAATGAGCTTGCTACAGTAAAATCATATAATCTGCCCATTACTATCATCGTAATGAACAATACGGTTCTCGGAATGGTGCGCCAGTGGCAGAAGCTTTTCTACGGCTGCCGTTTCTCACAGACTGACCCCCACAGAGCCACGGATTTTGTCAAGCTTGCAGATGCATTCGGTGTAAAGGGTCTGAGGATACATAACGACGATGATGTTGAAAGCGTGCTTGCCGAAGCATTTTCAAAAACAGAACCGGTAGTAATAGACTGCCGCATATCCCCCGATGAAAACGTCCTTCCCATGATACCTCCGGGAAAGACAGTTGACGATATGATCACAGAAATGGAGTGATACTAATGGAAAACAAACAGATAATCGGACTTTTCGTACACAATCATCCCGGCGTCCTTCTGAGAGTAACAAGCCTTATCTCGCGCAGAGGCTTCAATATAGACAGCCTCACCGTGAGTCCGGCTGCTGTTGAAGGCTATTCCAGAATGACGATAAGACTTCAGGGCACGGAGGATGACGTTGACCAGTTCATAAATCAGATAATGAAGATAGTTGATGTAAAAAGAGCAGAGGTCATGCCTCAGGGCGCTTCGGTCGCATCTGAGCTCATGCTTATCAAGGTAAGCTGCCGTGACCACGATACCAACGACATCCTTGCAGTTACTTCAAAGTATCATGCATCTCTCGTTAATCTCGGCGATAACAGCATGACCTTCCGTGCGAGCGGCGCTCCGGAGGATATAGATACTCTTGTATCGGAGCTTTCGCCCTTCGGAATAATGGAAATGGCGCGCACAGGCATTGCCGCTCTTGAATACGGCGACAAATGCCTCAACACCTGAACGACCGTACTAATTATTTTTCAGAGATGCCAGGCGCGAAGCGCCTGGCATCTCTGAAAAACAAATTTTAATAGCCCGGCCGCGCCGAAGGCACGGTCGGGCTGCCGGGGCAATGCTAATGCGAAACCTCCCCCTGAAAAAACACAGAATATGAATAGGAGACGATAGTATGAGCGATTACAGCGGAAACGGACGCGACCCGAACAATATGGGCTCCGATTTTTTCTACACAGGCTACGATCAGGAAAGCAGCAGCTCCTTCGGAAGCAGAGATCCGTTCTATCGTCAGCATTCCTATTCCGATCTCGATCCCGAAAGCATGGCAGCTATCGAAAGGATGAGCAGAAAAGGAGAGCTTGACGTTTTCAGTCAGAAACGTGTGGCAAAAATGAGCGATGCGCTGCCTGTGATAATTGCATTTGCTCTTCTCGGGATAAGCGCTCTCGTTGCCGGACTTATCCTGTTTTCAAAAAGCATAGACGACGCCGTAGTGACCGGAGATTTCTTCAACAATGCTGATACCGTTCAGGGAAACGTCATTTATATTCAAATGAAATCCGTTTCCGCCGAAGCCGGACCCGAGGGGAAGGACATCATCTCCGCCCCGGAAAAGCTTATTGCAGCCGTTACCCCGGACATTGAAGAAATGCGTTATCACCACAGTACAAGCAAAAAAAAATACCTGGTTTTTGATGTTTCATATTCTTATGCGTATAACGGAGAAGAATATACCTCTGAAAAAAGACTCAACAGCTTTGACGCAGGTGTGCTGGGAATATCGGTGCTGAATCACGACCTTAAAGAGATCACGGTATATGTTGACCGGCGTGATCCTTCTTCCTCGAGGATCGTGCGCAATATCCCTGTACCCAATTTTGCATGGCTGCTGCTTGCGGCAGTCGGGATCGTCATTCTGATCCTGTGCGCTAAAATCGGAGTTGACACCTATAACGGTAAAATGGAGATCACTATAAGAGGAAACAATAAAGTTATAAGCTGGAAACCAAAAGAAAAGAAAGAATGGCGCGTCAGATACTGAGCGTGCATGCTTAATCAAGGAGAAAAGCTCCAACGGGCGTCGGTGGGGGATCTTGACCCACCACCGACGGGCGTATGGCACGGGGCTGTGAAATAATTCACGGCTCCTTCGCTATACAAAGTGCGCCCGAAGGAAGTGCCCCCCGGTGCGCCTACCTTGCGGCGCACT
>CADCPT010000205.1 GCA_902803385.1 uncultured Ruminococcus sp. | reverse complement strand
TCAGAGGTGCCGCGAGCTTTGCTCGCGGCACCTCTGAAAAAACAAGTCTTAAAATAGCCCGGTCGTTGCGCAGCAATGGTCGGGCGACCAGTCGTACAGATGTATATGAAGTCGTTTTTTCTATTGCAATGACGATTTCTTACTTTATTGCGTGATGTATCAAAATAGTGATTAGTCAATAAGCCGTATTTTATTGGATATTCAGATGATCCAGAGGCTTGTAAAAAAGATAATAGTTTTTTCACATCCTCATTAATCATTTTATAGCCCGGTCGAGCCGGAGGCACGGTCGGACGGATAGGGCGATGATAATACAGCAGCCACCTCTAAATAATCAACTTTTAACAGCAACAGAAAAAGGGCTGCCGCAAAAACCAAGCTTTGCAGCAGCCTTTGAAAACAAGATCTGGAATTAACCCGTATTCTCATCAGACACTTCTTCAGGTTTATTATCGTTTTTCTCTTCGACAGATGAATCATCAGTCTTTTCGCCGGCTTCAGCGGACTGCTGAGCCTTCAGCTCCTCTATCTGAGCGCGGATGGCATCAAGCTTTTCGTCCTTTTTCTCGGTCTCCTTGCTGTATGAGAAATGCATCATAAGCATTGCAGCACCGATGGCAATAGCAGCTACAAACGGATTCTGCACTATTTCAACAACATTTCCGACGCCCGGCATTATCATTACGACCTTGCCTTTTATGCGGCTGACGTTGAAAGGCGGATCTCCCACATTATTCGCATCGCCCTGTGTATAAGCAGTCTCGCCGTCAAGGGCTATCAGTCTGTGAGTGACAAGACAGTTCTGCTCATCTACAAAGGTTATGATATCATCGGGAGAATAAGACTCGCATTTTTGTATTATCAGCAGGTCGTTTACTTCGATGGTAGGAGACATACTGCCCGAGAGCACCACCGCATTGCCGTAGCCGGCAAGCATCGGAAGCTGTTCATGAAGTACGAATTTTGCATTCATCATAAACAGGCAATATCCGACGATCAATGAAACGACAAGATAACCCAGCACGCGTAGTGCAAATTTAATTATCTTCATCTTTTTTCTTCTTTCGTGAGGATGCTACAAGTATTACCATCACAATTGCTGCCGCAACAAGCAGACCTGTGAATATCACAGCAGGAAGGAGACTGTCGCCTGTGAGCACTGCATCGCCCGGCTTGGATTCTACTGCAACATCGCTTACGCTTTCTTCAGGCTCGCTGCTGACATCTACAGGCTTAACGCTTGTATCGCCGCTGAGATCATACTCTGCAAGAACGTTTATGGTCATATGGCATGCTATCTCTTCATCAACGGCAGTATCGCCGAGAGATGTATCGTATTCATCCTCGCCTCTCTCAAACGGCCATTCCCACCATATAGAATACAGCTTCGACTGACCCGCTTTGAGCGTGTTGAATTCACCTATCTCTTTGAATTCCTTCAGCAAGACCTTGCCGCCGGTCATATCAGCGCCGTCGGGGGATGTTACCTGCACCCATATCGGTATCGTGAAGCGGCTGTCATTTCCGCCCTCTATGGTAAGCTTGTACGCTATCGGAAAATCCTTGTCATTTGCCACAGTAAATGTATATGTGTTGGATGTTCCCGGGGCTATAACGTGCTTTGCTTCTCCTGTGCCGTCGGACTTTACGCGCGGATCGTTATGTTCAAAAATATTGATATCGGTCGTTGTGCTCCAGGTCTTGTCCTTGTCAAAAACACGCAGAGCCTCGCCTTCCTTTGAGTCTTCCGGTGTGCTGCCTGAACCGCCGACATTTATTTTTGCATCCGTGCTGCCTTCGCTTTCCGTTTTGGCATTGCTGCTCTCTTCCTCCGTCTTGCTTTGCGGAGACGTCGGTGTTTCGGCGCTGTTCTGCTCGCCCGAGGGCGCCAGCCCCGGTCTGTCGGGCGCTGTCTGAGTGATATTTATCACAGCGTCAGTATGTGTGCCGCCCGATATCGTCAGGCACATATTAACGATTATCACAAGGGTGATCAGTATGAAGATAGTCAGAAGTATGTTTACTGTTCCAAGACGAAGATGAGACTTCTTTTTCATACCAAACACCCCCTTTTTTTAATTATTAATTATTAATTATTCATTCCATACCCAAGCCAACCCCATATCCCTTCATACGCGGTTGGCTTGATATAGATAGAATACTTAGTTTAGCCTCATCCGTCGCCTTCGGCGCCACCGGCTCTGCATAAGCTCCGCCAACCGATCGTGCTGCGCCTTCGGCTTGCACTCTTGGGGCGTCACTTATTCTCCATAGGAGAAGGCTTGTCACAGCGCAAATTTTGTCGGATCGCCAAAGGCTTCTCCTCCGGAGAAGCTGTCAGCGATGCTGACTGATGAGGTTCTCAGCGCGCAGAGCTGACAGAGAGGTGGTAAAGGTCAACTATTAGTCAACCTGAGTTACAGTTGCCTTGAAGTAAACAGCAGTTTCAAGGTTATAATCCTTGCTGTCTGTGATTGCAGGAATTGTGCGGCCATTACCTGAAGCAGCATCTGCATCTTCGAGAGTTGCAGCTACCGGAAGTACATAAGTACCAGCGTCAGTTCCAGCTTTTACAACAGTGCACTGTACATCAGAAGGACCGGTTGACTTTACAGGAGTCTTTGTGAAGGTGCCATCATTGATGTTAGCGCCATCACCACCGTCCTGAGCTACAAGATTACCGAGAATAGTGTCGAACTTGTCGTACGTAACCATGTTATCCTCGTTCTCATAATCCCACTTCCAAGTAAGAACAGCCTGCGGGAAGTCAGTATCAAATGCACGGTTTGCTTCTTGTGTATAGGTTCTGAATTTTACCTTTGTATAGCCGACTTTATTAGCCTCATCGTTCGGAGCTATGACACCAGTATTATATGCCCCATTTCTTACAGCATACAAGCCGGTGAGAATATTCTTCAATGAATCTGATGTCTGGGTACCGTCGGTATAGGACAATTTAGGCATTTGAGACTGAGTACCTTCTGCTCTACTGTCAGCAACACTGTAAACGACAGGATAATATTCGTTGCTATTAAACTCATTCTCTGCAACCTGATCCTTTATAATGCAGTAAATGCCGCGATCGGTATCGTCGTAGTCAGCATTTATGGCAACCTTTGTCCAAGTTCCGTTATCATACTTGTAGATATTCTCGTTAGCAACGGCCTTAGCAAAATCATCTTCGTTAGCGAAATAAATCGTCTGCATTACAGCATAGTTGCCTTTTTTGAGATAGATGTTTTTAGCTTCAACCTCAATGTCTACAGTACAGTCAACCTCAGGCATACCCTTTACAGCAAAGCCCATACCTGTATCGTTCTGTGTACCGGGAGCAACAACGTTATTTGCAGCTGCGCCTGTTCCTTTAGTATAAACCTGAACTGTGCCTACACCTTTTCCTTCTGTTCCATCGTATATGTCAGTCCAAACTGTAGGTGAGTTACCGGGATCTTCATTAGGTTCAGCGCCAGGCCCCCTATACTCTTCGCCAAAGAGTGAGCCGTTGATGGCAACTGTTACACCAAACTTAGCAACTCTTGCTGTATCGGTAGCGCTATCGGATGTGGTGTACTTTGCGAACGTACCGGCGGTCATGCAAGTCGTGAGCATCGTAGCAACGAGGAGGATGCCGGCTGCGCGCATAGGTTTGTTGATCTTCTTTTTCATAGTGGATTCTCCTTTCTCCCTTCCTTAAGGGAAAAATAATTTTTTGTAAGGGGTGTGCTATTGCCTTCCTGCTGGCTATATTCCGTTCTGTCGGCTCCGCCGACAAAACGAACAACAATTACTCATTACTAATTACTCATTACTGATTTTCTTTGTTTTTCTCCGCCTTGAGTCTTTCCAACTCTGCAAGAAGGGCTGCTGTTTCCTCTTGTTCGCTCTTACTCAGCTTTCTGCGCCGGATCACGTCATAAACAACAAACAGTGCGAGCGGAAGGATAACGCACACGACAAGTCCCGGGATGGTCTGCATAAACATTGCAACGTCTCCGAGGTAGGGGATGCGCGTAACGTAAACGCCCACGATATCCTCATCATAAACGAGAACTGCATCCTGCGCGCTGTTCGCGTCACCCTTTGTGCGATACGCCGTCTTTCCGTCGTCGTCCTTAGTGACCTCAGCGATCCTATGCGTTACGAGCGGGCCGCCGGGTGCTCCGTCCCAGAAGGTGATAACATCGCCCTTCTTGAAGGCGGTATTCTTTTCCGGTGCCTGCGCGATGATAAGATCGCCAACTTCTATGGTCGGGCTCATTGAACCCGACTGAACCATCAGCGGAAATTTTCCGCCGATATTAGGCAGCTTGGAAGCGTCCTGCGTGAAGCCCTGAATGATAAGCACCACATTGAGTGCAAGTATCGGGGCGAGTATCGCGCAAAGCACAACGCCCAGAACAGAAAGCGCGATATTTGGTTTTTCGGCCTTTTGCTTTGAGCTGTCGCCGTCAGCTTCTGCCTTTTCGGGCTGTACCTCTGCCTTTCCGGGCTTTGCCTTCGGTGCTGCTGCATCTGCTTCCCCGGCGTCTGCGTCTTTTTCTTCCTTGGCAGTCCCTTCTTCTGCCTCGGGGTCTGCCGCTTCTGCCTTTTTGCTGTCGTTGTCCTTGGGGGGTGCTGCTTCCGTCTGCGCTTCGGTTTTTTCCTTTTGTGCGCTGCCGTCAGCTGTCTGCTCCTTTTCGGACTTTTTTTCGGTTGCTGTTGTCTGCGCCGTTTCCGCTGCCTTAGCGTCAGAAGACGAGCTTGATCTTTCTGCGCTTTCGGTCGCTGTCTGCGGTGCTGATTCCCCTGCCTTCGATCCGGTGGGCTTTTCTGCTGTTTTGTTTTTTTCCATAGCGAATTACCTCAAAATCCCTTTCGTTAGCAGCGGCGCTGCCGAGTTCGGTCGGCCGCTGCCCTGAGTAGGACGAACGATCGAACCGTGCTTGCGAATTATCTGCCGCAAGATGACCGTTCCGATCATTCGACGAACAGAGATAACTTCACAACTATATTCTATCACAAATACTGGGTTAAAGTCAATGCTTTTAGCTTATTTTTGCCTGATTGTGCCCATTAATAAAACAAATTTAGTAATTTTTGACGAAATGTAGAAAATATGGCGAGTAGTTTATGCAGATTTTCATTACCTTTGTGATATAATACAGCACTTTATCAAGATATAAACAATAATTATTTTCAGATTATAGTGTTTTTTCAGGGGTGCCGGGCGCTTCGCGCCCGGCACCCCTGAAAAAACAAATTTTTAGCCGCCCGGTCACGCCGAAGGCACGGTCGGGCGGACGGGGCAGTGTTAATGCGACAGCCGCATAATATGAAGTAGTTAGCCTCAGGGCAGGCGCACGAAGGCGCGGCCTTGAAGGCAGCTGTGTGCATTGAGGAAAAATCCGATCCCTTTATTGTTTGACTTTCTTCCGCGAAGGTAGTAGAATAAAACAGAAATAAAAAGGAAAGAGTGGATATTGGTGGAGTTTGAAGTTATAAATATCCTTTACTACTGCGGCATCATCCTGCTGTCAACAAAGCTTATGGGAATGCTGACGCGCAAGCTCGGTCTGCCTCAGGTTGTCGGAATGATAATTGCCGGACTTCTTATCGGTCCTGCTATCATCTCGCGTTTTTCGATACCGGGCTTCAGCGGCATCATTTCGCCGTCCCCGGAGGAAATGAACGTTCTCAAAAGCTTTTCACAGATAGGCGTGGTTTTCATCCTGTTTTCAAGCGGACTTGAAACAGACCTCGGCGAGCTTAAAAAAAGCGGCGCCGCTGCAACGGTAACAGCGCTTGCGGGCGTTCTTGTGCCTGTTGCTCTCGGAACAGGAGCAGCCCTGCTTTTTATGGGCGGAGAAATGACCAAAGCCAAGCTTATGAATGCGCTTTTTGTCGGAATGATCCTTTCCGCCACGAGCGTCGGCATAACCGTAGAGACGCTCAAGGAGCTTGGTAAGCTGAATACAAGAGTCGGCACGACTGTTCTGAGTGCTGCGATAATAGATGATGTTATAGGCATCATACTGCTCAGTATCGTTACGGGCATCGGCGGCGGCGGAGACATACTGATGACCATGCTGAAGGCTGCCGGTTTCTTCGTGTTCACCATCGGCCTGGGAATAATACTGCGCATAATCTTCAAGAACCTGGAGGAAAAATATCCCCACAAGCGCCGCACAGGCATTTTTGCTCTTGCAATGTGCCTTTTCTATGCCTTTTTCGCGGAAAAGCTTTTCGGCATAGCCGCTATCACCGGCGCATATATGGCAGGACTTATGCTCAGCGGACTGAGCGATACGCAGTTTGTTGACCGGAAGGTCGTTATCAGCGGATATATGATCTTTACGCCGATGTTTTTTGCATTTATCGGCATAAGCGCGGATTTCAGTCATTTCAGAAGCTCCGAGCTTGTATTCGCGCTTGTCTTTGTGCTGCTCGGAATCATAGGAAAGATAGCAGGCTGTTCTCTTGCGGCAAAGCCGTTCCGTTATTCAAACAAAGAGGCTCTTACCATCGGCTGCGGAATGATCGCAAGGGGAGAGGTAGCGCTGGCGGTCTATGCCACGGGGCAGGGACTTATATATTATGAGGGAAATACCCTTGCCGGAATAGATCCCCTTGTTCCCACGATACTGCTCATCGTTGTTTCGTCCATTCTTTGTCCGGTATTCCTGAAACTCGTTTTCAAAAACCAGAAGACAGAGGAAACAACGACTCATAACAGGACATCCACGATACACAACGAGGCCATAGAGCAGACCACAGGCGAAAAATAACAAAGGCACGTCCTTCGGGCACACTTGTTTAATAGTGTTTTTTCAGGGGGTGTGAAAAAACCATTTTCTTTTTTATCAGCCTCTGAATCATCTAAATATCCGATAAAATATGGCTTACC
>CADCPT010000204.1 GCA_902803385.1 uncultured Ruminococcus sp. | reverse complement strand
GGCGCACTTTTATTATAGTGTTTTTTCAGAGGTGACGCGAGCAAAGCTCGCGTCACCTCTGAAAAAACAAGTCTTAAAATAGCCCGGCCGTTGCGCTGCAACGGTCGGGCGAAATGGGGTAATGGTAAAAAAGCAACGGGCAGCGGATCACTCCACTGCCCGTCAGAGTCTTATGATTGTTCTTCTGTTGAAACGATAGCTTCAAAGGTGCTGATCGCCGCCTCGCTGTCGGACGATATCGCCACAAAAACATATGGATAATGCACATCTGTTTTGCCGGCGCTTACGACCTCATAAGCCTTTTCGTTCACATTCTGATAATTTTTCTTCTTTGCGGAAATGTATTTCCCGATCGTTTCGGTAAGCGCCTTTTCCTTATCCTTACCGTTCAGCTTGAAGCAGGCTATTTCTGTATATGAATCGGGACGTGATGAAATAAACATAGCACTGTCTGTTATCGTTCCCTCGGGAATTTCATAGTAATTGGGTATGTCTGACGGAGAAAGCTCCGAAAGATTTTCGTAGTTCATTTTTCTGACCACTTCAGAAGCAAGATAGGATGCTGTGAATATCTTCTTATCCTGCGAATTGTTATTCAGCATTACGATAGTTGCAGCAGACAGGGCTGCGGCTATCAGTACTATGCCTGCAACGATAATGACAGTCAGAGCGATGTTATTCTGTTTTTTCTTCGTCTCATCAGCCATATCGTCTCACCTCGGAAAATGCGTGCATTGCACAGTATCACAAGGATAATTATATAATGACTTGCGAAATATTGCAACTACAATATTGTAACCATCCGCCAGATCGTTTCCGTGCAACGACCGGGCAGTAAAATGTTTTTCAGTGATGCCAGGCACTTTGCACCTGGCATCACTGAAAAACACTATAAATACTTGTAGGCGTACCTCAAGGGTACTTACTGCGGGTGCACCAGAAAAAACAGAAATAACTAAGTTGCAGTCAGAATCATTGTTTTCGGCAACCCTATGAAATAATCAGTAAAAAAGTTGACTAAAATAATAAAAGTCCGCCCAACCGTATCACGTCAATAATAACCTGCCTACGAGAGAAGCAGGTGGGTATCCTCCCATCGATTTCATACTCCCTTCGTCCGCACAAGGCGGGAGGTCTGAAGTCCACCGACGGAGCCGGATTCCCGAATTATTGGTTGTAGGGTTATTTGAGACGCTATTACGCATCGGGCAGACATAAAAACTAATTAGGTTTTCTCTTTGATGTAATTATATAACATACGTGTACAAAAATCAATAGGAAAAACAATAATAATTAGTGAAAATTATTCCTCTTCCTCAGCAAAACCTGCTTCAAATATCTCTGCGATCTCATCAAGAAGATCGTCGTCCTCGATCTCTGCAAGCTGGGGATCGCCGTTTTCATCCTCGACAGCTTCAAAGATCATATATGTGCTGCCCTGCTCAATGTCCTGATCGGGAAGATCGAAAAGCGGCATCAGCGCAAAATAGTGGCCGTCCTTGTAATCGATCTCGTCGATTACTTCAAACTCATATTCGTTTCCCTCGTCGTCAAGCAGAGAAATAAGGTCAGCCTCGTTGTATTCTTCTTCATTATTGATATCTTTTTCTTCGATGCTCATAGTTAAAAACTCCTTTTTATATAGATTTGCCACGGTATATGCCTATTTTAAACTCTTTTTAACTATAAGTCAATAGTTAAATTGCTGTTCAATAAAAATAACTATTTTTAAAAAAAGTTTATAAAAACTATTGACTTTTACCAAAGATGTGCTATAATAATATCAAGATAAAAGCGAAGAACAGAAGCTCTTGACTGCAGAGTCTGTGAAGCGGTTATCTAATTCACGAAGGGAGGCGAGCTCCGATGGGCGAAATGGAACCCGTTTTTTCAACTGACCTTGGCGCCTCTTGGTGCGAGGTCTTCCACAGTGATAAGGCAGAGTGAGGACGTGTTTTTGCGGACTTAAGCTCTCCGCCGACTGTGCCAGGTGCAGCCACGGCGGTATGAAGCGGTCTCTTTGCTAAGCATCTTTATGCGTAAGTTTCTCCGGAATGCTTTGGATCTGTGTGAAGGTGCCCGACGATAACGGTCAGCTTCCTGCGTTAAGGTGTTACATTTGAGCGGGGGCAGGGCAGCTTCGGCTGAGAACTTACAATTTAATATTATCTGCGCTTGCTGACGGATCCTTGTTCGGGTCGGGCAGCGCTCCAACCGCACAGCAGGCGGGGGTAGGCCCGTAGGGGAAGTCGGGAATACTGCTGTAGGCTGAACAGGCATTTTGTCCCGTCTGTCTGACGAATGTTCCTGAATCTTACGGTGTACCGATCGGAGATATCAGGATCGGGTACATGACCCGGTCGTAAGAATCAAGTGTTAAGCTGTGATGGGCGGCGATGGTGTTGCGGCAATGTGTTCGCTCACCTAACACATATTCGCTGACAGATCGGTTTTATCGCAGTTTTGCTTATAATAAATATTTTTGATGGGAATGAATCCAATGTAATACAAGGTTTAGGAGCTATCGGCTTCGGCCGTGTCGCTCAGGCTTGAAATTCTTTCTTAGGACTGATTCCAATGCCGGATATTTATCGAGTTCATTTCTAATTTCTCCTATAAATCCCAAGGTTCCGAGGGTCGCTCCCTCGGGACTTTTTTGTTTTATGTGTATTCTTTTGCGCCCGAAAGCAGTGCTCTGAGGTTGTGTCTGAAGGAAATGCCCTTGGGGTGCGCCTACCCTGCGGCGCACCTTTTATAGTGTTATTTCGGGGGGTGCCAGGCGCTTAGCGCCTGGCACCCCCCGAAATAACAAATTTATAGCAGCCCGGTCGCTCCGAAGGCACGGTCTGGCTGACGGGGCAGCGTTAATACGACAGCCCTTTTATCCTATTACAGTATTTTATATGGTCGTTTTGAGCGCTTTGGCAAGCTGGTCAGGGCATGAGGTACCTCTGCCGTTGCAGTCGATGCCTTCGAGCCTACGTATGACCTCTTCTACGGGCATACCCTCAACAAGCGACGAAATGCCTCTTGTATTCCCCATACAGCCGCCGTTAAAGCGTACTTTTTTTACAATGCCGTCCTCGACTTCTAAGTCGATGGAATGTGAACAGGTTCGAGAGGTTTTATAAGTCATTTTCATAGCTATAACTCCTGTTTATGCAACTGATACAGTGCTTGTTTCGGTAATAGTGTAGTCGTCCGGAACGACAAGCAGAGAAGCGTCTGCGGTGTTAGAAAGCTCATTGAAGGTAACTGTCATTTCGCCTTCTTCAGCGGATGCTGTAAGGTATTTTACATCATCGCCGTCAAACCATACCTTGTATTCGACCTTTACGTCTTTGCCTTCGGTGTCCTTGCTGTTGACTTCATATTTTTCGACGGTAAGAGTCTGGCCTTCGTATGATTCTTCTGACGAGCCGAGATAATTCATTTTGCTTTGTGAGCCCTGATCCTTGATATCGTCCATAGCCTGATCGATATCTATACTGCTGCCGGTTCCGCCCATCATTGCAGTCATACTGCTCATAAGCGTCTTGCTGTCCATTGAGGAAGAATCCGTGCCGATCTTTGCGGCTTTTTTGCTTGTGCTGTTAAGATAATAGGTGCCTTCCTCGTTGGTCAGAACATCAAGGCTCATAAGACCGACTGCGACCGTAAAGCGAAGGGATTTTTCGCCGCTTTTTACGATGCGGAGTGCTGTTGGTGCATCAGAAGCTGTCTTTTTTGATGCTTCGCTTTCGGTTTCTTTCATTTTCCTTGTCATTGTTAATGTCATGGTCAGCTCATCGCTTTTCAGAACATCAATAAGGTTTTGAACCTTCGGGCCGGACTTTTCTTTCATTTCGTCCAGAGCCTTTTCGATTTCTTTGGTTGCTTCGCTGTCAGTTTTTTCGCTGCTTTCTGCTTTTGAAGACTCTTCCTTTTCTTTGGAAGCTTCACTTGTACTTTCCGAAGATTCCGCTGCCGAGGAAGAAACTATGCTGCTTTCAGGAGTCTGCGATGATTCCTCGCTGCCGACGGAGCATGCTGCAAGAGACAATGTCATTACAGAAGCGAGCAATATGGCAAATATTTTTTTCATCCTTATCCATCCTTTCATTCGATACTGAATTGATTTTATCACATGCATATGCTTATTTCAAGGGGAAAATAATGTAATTGGACTGTTAAATCTTGTGCGTCTACCCCGCGGCGCACTTCCTGTATAGTGTTATGGAGCTGTGAAATAATTCACGGCTCCTTCGCTATGCAAAGTGCGCCCGAAGGAAGTGCGCCCCCGGTGCGCCTACCCTGCGGCGCACGTTTGTTATAGTGTTTTTTCAGAGGTGCCGCGAGCTTTGCTCGCGGCACCTCTGAAAAAACAAGTCTTAAAATAGCCCGGTCGTTGCGCAG
>CADCPT010000203.1 GCA_902803385.1 uncultured Ruminococcus sp. | reverse complement strand
TTCGCCTTCATCACTGACATAAAAGCCCGGAACGCCGATCAGGTTAATCCTTTTCTCAAGCAGCCTGTAAACGATATGATCGTATTCGCCTCTCGGAACAGAGCGGTATATATTCATCCTGATCTGTTCCTCGGAAAGTCCTCTTGCAAGAAGATTTTTCTTATGTGAGGGGCTGAGTGTCAGGGTGTTGAGTAAAGCAGTATAGCATTCGTGTAAGGTTTTGATATCAGCTTTTTCGGCTTCCTTTATGGCTGAAACTGTCTTTTTGCGTATTTGTCTTTGGGTGACTGAATAACTGTTATGCTCAGACATAACTCTGTAAGCCGTTTTGCGGTCTGATGTTCCTGTCAGCTTGCAGAAAAGGTCTATCATCCCGCCATATTCTCCGCATCGGTTGCAGCGAAAAACATTATGCTCAACATTCAGGTTCAGCTTTCCTTTTCCGTCGCAAAAGGGACAGTTATAATCCGACGATTTCGGGTGCTGTTTTTTTAGCTCAAGACCGAGCTGATCGGCAACATCATAGATGTCGAAGGGAAAGTCCACCTCGATTCCTCCTTTGTCTGTTCATTTCTGTTACCTCCGTTTCTAAGCAAGACAATTATTAATAATTCTGCGAGCTGTCCATACCTCTGAAAAATACACAGGTGTAAACCAGATATCCGTATCATCATAATCTGCCGGCATACCATTTCCCTCAATAGGATTTGTAAGTGAATTGCCGACGGCAACATATCCGGCACATCCGAGCAGACTAAGCTGTATGTAGCACATTTTTGCAACAACAGGATCAATATCCTGCCCGACAAACAAAACGGAATTATGATATGCTTCCTTTATTTCGGATTTGTACGCCTGTGCAAAGGCGATAAGCATACAGCCCGAACCGCAGGCAGGATCGTTGACGGAGATATATCCTTTTTCCTTGATCTCCTCCTGAGTTTTTTCACCGATAGTTATACGAGCCATCATTTCTGATATGTGGAACGGAGTAAAAAACTGTCCTTTCCAGCCGTCGCCAAAGTTCAGCTTCATATACAGCTCTCCTAAAAAATCCTGAGCCGGATCATCTTCAAGAGCATGAATAGTTATACTGAACAGGCTGACAAATACTGAAAACTCATCCTCTGTGTATGAGCTTCGGATGGACATAAATTCTTTTTCTCTTGTTTTCCATACAGCTTCTCTTTTGTCAACTGCATTGGAAATAGAGATTGCACAGAGGTCAACAAAATCCTGCCATACCTTCCACGCACTATGCCTGTAGATAAGCTGCTCAAAAGTCTTCGCAAATTCTTTTGCTTTCTCCGAAGAAAGCACTGCTTTTGTTCTTAAAGCCATTTCTGAAACTCTCCTTTCAAATTAATTCCGCAGCCTGTTGGTACAAACTGCGGAACGATCTTTCTAAATTTTTGCTTCATTGATGCTGTATGCCTTCAGTATCCTCGGATCGTGCTTTTTTACGGAAACCGTTTTTTCGATAGCTTCCTCTTTTGATGAAGCCTCGATAACACCGAGAAAGTGCTCGGGATAAAAGTCCTTCCAAAGATAATCAAGGTCGCTGTCCATATAGATACTTTCCATTTCAGAATCAGGGAGTTCGGTAGTATCTGCATACTGTGCATCACGGATAAAACTGCTGCCGATAGTGATAATGTACAGCATATCACTGCCCTCCTGTGTGCCTGTTGAGAATAATTTTTGCTGCAGCCTTGTAGAGATTTTTGTCCCCACGATAGCTTTCAGCGAGCCACTTGATAGAGCTGAAATCCTCAACAGCGATCTGTCCGAGAGTTTTGCTGTTGTGTTTGCTGTTGCCGTGATAAACCACCTTTACTGCTTCCTCATAAGGCATATTCTGCATTATCTGCTCAACCGGCATCTGGTTTGTGAACACTGGTGCGGCAGGTGCAGGCTGAGGGATGTTTCCATACTGCGGATTGAAGCCCTGCTGATTGTTCGGCATCTGATAGCCGGGAGAGTACATCATTCCCTGCGTGCCGCCCTGTGTTTTCACGGGAGCAGGCTGAGGATAGGGATTAACGCTCGTTTCGGTTATGGTGCTTATTGAATCTTTAACCGGTATCATTTCAGGCTGTCCGAAAAACTGCTGTCCCATATCAACGGGAGTGGGATCACGCTCCAGACAGAATTGCAGACCGTAGCCTGCATCCGCCAAAGCTCTGCCTACTGCAGCTGTTTCAGCACTTTCAAGGTAGCGGTTGCCGTAATCCTGATTTGCAGGATCAATAAACCTCTGTGCAAAAGCGTTGCTGACATAGTTTTCAGGCGGATCATTGCGATCAAGATAGATCCTTGCTTCGACAACGGCGAGGTTGCCGTCAAAGTTGCAGATCTTCTTTACGATCTTGCCATTGGGGTTGCGAAGGCGGAACCACATTTTGCGGTACTGCACATCAAGGTACTGCGACTGCTGACCGTCAGCATCCGTGATCGTCCTTGCGTAGTCG
>CADCPT010000202.1 GCA_902803385.1 uncultured Ruminococcus sp. | reverse complement strand
TCGGTGATAACTCTCAGTGAAATATCTGACTTTTCACTTTCGCCGTATGAAACGCCGACAAGCTCAGATATCTTTTTCATAATGTTCTGTACGGTATCAACAAGGAAGAGATTGTCAACGCCCTGCATAATACAAGCGAGACGCTCAAGACCCATGCCTGTATCGATATTGGGGTGGTCGAGCGGAGTATAATTGCCCTTGCCGTCGTTATCGAACTGGGTGAATACGTTGTTCCAGAATTCAACATATCTGTCGCAGTCACAGCCGACTTTGCATGTGGGCTTTCCGCAGCCGTATTTTTCGCCTCTGTCAAAATACAGCTCAGAGCAGGGACCGCAGGGGCCTTCGCCATGCTCCCAGAAATTATCCTCTTTTCCGAGTCTTACTATCCTGTCGGGAGAAACACCGACTTCCTTTGTCCAGATCTCAAAAGCCTCATCATCGTTTTCATATATGGATACCCATATCTTGTCAACAGGAAGCTCAAGCTCCTTGGTGCAGAATTCCCATGCCCATGCCGTTGCATCATGTTTGAAATAATCTCCGAAGGAGAAGTTTCCGAGCATTTCAAAGAATGTACCATGTCTTGCTGTTATTCCTACTCTTTCAATATCAGGAGTACGTATGCACTTCTGACAGGTGGTAACTCTTTTTCTTGGAGGAGTCACCTCTCCCGTAAAATATTTTTTCATCGGCGCCATACCGGAGTTGATAAGCAGAAGGCTTTTGTCATCCTTCGGTTTCAGCGGAAAGCTGGGGAGGCGGAGATGTCCCTTTGATTCAAAGAAGGATAGATATTTTTCCCTCAGCTCGTTCAGTCCTGTCCATTCCATTTTTTTCACCTTTTCTTTTAGATTTGTAAATTAAAAGGATCCTTTCGTATGGGACGAAAGGATCCGTGTTACCACCCAAATTGCACGCCGCTCCGGCGTACCGCTCTGTGATCTTAACGTGATCTGACGCTGCGTTTTTCGCAGAAGCTCCGAGTCAGCCCGAGCGCTCTTGCACGGGGATATCACACCATTGCTCCCCTCTCTTTAGTGCAGAACTCGCTTTTTTTCTCATCTCAGCCATAGCTATTAACTTACGTATATATTATAATTGTTTTTTGAAAAATGTCAAGTGATTTTTCAGGATCTGCTTGACGCTATGCTTACTTGCAGCGCCAGATATGGCTGCTATAGGGTTCAAGCAGGCTTCCGCCGCCGAAATCATGAGTCAGACCTGTTACAAAATCGTCTGCGAGACCGTAGCCTGCGTCAAAATGAGCTGTATACGGCTGGTCATCGGCATTGATAGCAACGAATACTCTTTCACCCTCAAAATCTCTCTGAAGAATGCACTGCTTGTTCGTGAGCACCGGGATCTTGATATCGCCGTAGCAAAGAGCCTTGCATTCCTTGTGAGCCTTTGCAAGATTGCGGATATGATCCGTCAGCCAGTTTGTCTCAGGTGCGTCGAATGCCGGGCGCAGAGCAGGATCACCGTCCTTCTTATCAGCCTTTGCACCCCATTCGCTGCCGTAGTAAACACAGGGGATACCGGGCATACCGAAAAGCATCGTATATACAAGCGGCAGGTGCTGCGGATTTGAAAGAATACTTGCTATTCTGCTGACATCGTGGTTATCAGCAAAGCAAAGCAGATGCAGACCCTTATACTGACACCAGGGCTCAGGTCCGAAACGGTTTTTGAGCGAATGGCATATCTCAAACATATTCATCGAATTGAAGCTTGAGAAAAGACCCTTATAGCATTCATAGTTAGTTGCCGAATGGAGCATCTCGGGATTTACCCATCGGGAGTAATCTCCGTGAAGAAGCTCTCCTATGAGGAAGAAATCCTCCTTCAGACCGTCAGTAAAGCTGCGGAGTCTGCGCAGGAAATCAAAATCCAGGCAGTAAGCAACATCAAGACGTATTCCGTCTATTCCGAAATACTCTACCCAGTATTTTACAGCATTGAGAATATGATCGACGACCGCAGGATTTCTGAGATTAAGCTTTACAAGGTCGTAATGGCCCTCCCAGCCCTCATACCAGAGGCCGTCGTTATAGCTGCTGTTTCCGTCGAAATTGATATTGAACCAATCCTTATAGGGAGAGTCCCATTTCTTTTCGCAGACATCCCTGAACTGCGGAAAACCTCTTCCTACGTGATTGAAAACACCGTCAAGCACGACTTTTATCCCTTTTTCATGCAGCTTATCGCATACCTTTTTGAAATCCTCATTTGTGCCGAGACGGCAGTCGATCTTACAGTAATCCCTTGTGTTATAGCCGTGAGTATCGGATTCAAACACAGGAGAGAAATAAACCGCATTGCATCCGATATCTGCGATATGATCTGCAAAATCCATCACCTTTAGAATACGGTGCTCCTGAACGCCGTCATTCTCAAAGGGTGCGCCGCAGAGGCCGAGCGGATATATCTGATAGAAGACTGCTTCATATCCCCAGTTTTTTTCCATATTTCTTTTCCTTCCTTTCGGTTTTTTGCCTGTTAATTATACAACTTTAGGAAAAATGTGTCAAGGAGATAATTATTGCAATGGTGACGGACACAGTTAATGATTTTCATAGGGGGTGAAAATACTTGCGCTCCCTGAAAAAACAAATTTCAATGACCCGACCGCGCCGAAAGGCACGGTCGGGCGGATGGGGAGTGCCCCTTTAATACTAACAAAGATACGCTGCATGGTAGGTATACGACGGAATTGTCATATACTATGATCATGAAGTATGACGCTGCTCTCCTGAACATATCTATTATTAATAAGCTCTGCTGTGAATACTCGCGGGTCTTTTTCATTATCCTTATATGAAACTCTTATCATTGCCTCTGAATAATCCCACTTTATATCAGTTACACTCCATTCTTCAGCTCCGAGATCGATATCAGACCAATGCAGAGAGCCATGATACAGTTCAAATCTGACTGCAAATAGTCTTTGACTGTACTCACTTCCTTCGGAGCTTTTTGTGTATGCTTTTCCTATTACAGTGCTTTTATTAACAGAGTATATTTCTAAGCCGACAATATCTTTTCTTGGTTCTTTTTTTGGATCCTTCAGCCGACAGGCACCATAGTATTCTGAAAGCGGTAGTTTTACTCCGCTGACAGTATAGAAGCTATCATACTCTACGGTTAATTTTGACGGCAGCTTATAAAGCATACATTGGGGAATACCGTTCTCTCCTTTTTTGCAGGTCTGAAGATACATGTCGTCGGATATAAATACATCTTTTATATCGCCGTAACACACGTTATTTTCATCAATATCAGCAGTTTCAGCATCAATACTTAAATACGCGCAGTATTTCACCGATCCGGGATCCCCAAGAATGTACAAATGATCATAAGGGAAACCTATACTATGACCATTTACTTCAATGGTCGGAACATAATCAGCCATGTTTCCTTTGTAGTCTGAAGCATTATAGCAGCCCGATGAAAACATATATATCTTACCCTTTGAAAGAAAGCATCCGACATATGCTCCGTCAATACGTATACTGTCCTGCAGCTTCAGGTCTGTAGGATCTGCAGCATTATAAATATTTACCGCTACGTATTTTTTGGAATTTGATAAGTGGTCATCTGAATGTGTTCCTACTGAAATCAGCCTTTCGCGGTAATATAGAAGCTTTTCACAGTCATCTTCTATCTGTGCGATCGGTGCATTATTTTCTTTTTTCTCATTATAAATACTAATATAACCGTTTTCTTCTGCACTGTAAGTATATCCGTTTATTCTTTTGACATACAAAGAAGACTCCGGCTGACCTACAGACTTATCGTATACAAATCCAATATAGCTGTCTGAAACAGGGCATTCATTTTCGGACATCACTTCAAGCATTTCGTTAAGGTCAGAGTATTTTTCTGATTTGAAGCCGGTATCGTGCATGTTATACATGTCATCAGGGCAGCATTGAGGTTGATTTGTCAGATTATAGTTTATTCGTGACACCACAAAATGAAGTCCGATAGAAACTAATAAGCAGGCAGCTATAAATTCGGTTATGTTCATTATTCTTTTTCTTGCATAAAAACTGTCAGTGCTTTTTTTCGCACTAAAGCACTCTTTTTCAGCTTTATCAATAAATATATAATCTACATCGCTAAGCTTTTCAAGAAGATCATATCCCCTCATAATTCATAGCCCTCCTTTTTCAGATGCTTTTTCAGATCATTTCTAACTCTGTAAAGTGTGGTCTTTGCTTTGCTTTTCGATATCCTGAAACGACTTGAGATATCTTCGATACTGTCTCCGAACCAATAACGGCGCAGGAAAATGTTTCTCTTTTCATCAGTCAGACCACTCAGAAAGCTGTTCAGAAGCTTCCTTAGCTGTTTTTCGTCTATCCGGCATTCCGTATCGTCGGGAGATGAGATGCATTCCTCCAGTTCGCTGCTCAGCTCTGTAACAAGAGCGCTGCGTTTTTCTGCATGCAGTTTTCTGCACCGGTTTAATGACAGGCTGCGAACTATCCTTGCAAGAAATGCAAAGAAATGATCCCTGGGATCATTCGGCGGGATAAGCTGCCAAGCCTGCATATATGTATCGTTTTCACATTCCTCCGCCGTCCTGCAATCATCAACTATTTTTCTGGATATTGCATAAAGACGTTTACCGTATTTTTTGCTGGTTTCCTCAATAGAGGATTCATCTCTTTTCAGGTATAGTTCAACGATGCTTCTGTCATCCATAATACACACCTCCTTACCCATATAAGCACCTTTTTTACAGAATGGTCACACATCCGATCATTTTTTCTTTTGTACGACTGTAACGCCCGACTGCGCTTAATAAGGATATAGGGGCTGTTCTGAAAATCGGCATTTTCAGAACAGCCCCAGGCTACTGTCAGAATTCTGTTTTGATAGAACGAACAAACATACCGTCAAGTATTTCCTTTGCGGTTGCTTCTCCGTCAATAACAGCCTTTACTCCCTTACAGATAGGAAGATCAACATCGTATTTTTCGCCGAGAAGAACAAGCGCTCTCGTGGTGTCAACACCCTCGGCAAGCTTGTCAAATTTTTCTCCCTTAACAAGCATTTCGCCGAAACGACGGTTATGACTGTACTGAGAGAAAAGCGTGGCTTCATAATCACCAAGATGGCAGAGACCGTAAGCCGAAAGCTCATTGCCTCCCATTGCTGCGATGAGTCTGGCTATTTCCCTTGTGCCTCTTGACATAAGAGCGCCCTTGAGGGAGGATAAGTTGAGACCGTCCAGCATTCCCGCTGCGATACCTATGGTATTTTTAGCAGCTGCACCGACTTCGCTGCCTATAAGATCCTTGCCGACATAAAAACGGATAAGATCGCTGGAAAACTCGTCTATAAGGAAATGCTTCAGCTCATCGTCAGATGAATCTATTACCATACAGTTCGGGATCCCCTTGCTGAAATCCTGAGGATGTCCGGGTCCGACCCAGACGGCAACAGGAACATACGGGGGAACGTAATGTGTTACTATTTCAGAAAGACGGCAGCCCGTAGATACTTCTATTCCCTTCATACAAAGTACGATCTTCTTTCCTGAAAGATCATACTGTGCAACACGCTGTATGAATGATCTGACCTGCTGCGCGCTGATAGAAATGATCAGAACATCAGCTCTTGCTATCGCGGCTTCAAGATCATCGGAAAAAGCAATGCTGTCCCGGAATTCGAGCATGTTGTTTTTTCTTGTTGTAACAAGCTCGATGTACTGAGGAGCATCTGAAAGACCCCAGATCATAACATCATGACCGATCTTGTCAAGATACCAGCCTATAAAAGAGCCCCATCTGCCGCAGCCTAATAGTGTAACCTTCATCGAGAATTCCCTCCGCTCAATTATTTTTTATTTCATTCCGTCTGCAGTTGTAAATTGCCGCAGCGGATATTGTCCGTTTTCAGTTGTCCGGCTCTGTAATAACCGAAGCTGTGATCTTTTTCTGATTCGCATTTAACCTTTCAAACAGTATCTTTTCGATCAGATATCCTATCAGTGCAGCAATTATCCCAAGCAAAGCACCGCAGATGACATCCGTCGGATAGTGCATGTAAAGATACAGCCTTGAAAAAGCGATCAGCAGCGCATATGCGTACATCACAAGCCCGAGCTTTCGGTTGTAAAGAAAGCAGGCAGTTGCTGCACAAAAAGCAAAGCTTGTATGTCCCGAAGGAAAACATGCGTCCATTTCCGGAGGAACGATCAGGGAAACTGTACTGTTCAGCTCATACGGACGGATGCGGCTTACTATCGGTTTAAGTATAAGGACACAGGAAATTGAATTGACCGCTGCTCCTGCTGCGATTAGTCTGCCGAGCCGAGCGTGCTTTTTTGTGACCAGAAGTATAAAAGCCGGAAGAGCTATCATGATAATAAGCAGCCAGAACGGAGCGATGATCTGCATGATCACGTCACTCCAAGGCATTCTGAGCTTATTCTGGATGCTGTCCAGAATATAGAATTCCCATTCCATTATTGTTCCTCCGAATCAGTTGAAGTCTGATCAGTTAATTCTGTGTAATTATCAGGAATAGTCATAACGCTATCCGATTCTATCTTAGAAGATACGACATTGAAATTAAACGTAGTAACTCCGACGGAAGTTCTGACGATCTCAGCAACAGGCTTTTCGTTTTCGTCAAAATAGTATGTGACCTCGACATCGCCGAGAGAGCTGATATCAGCCGAGTTTCCTCCAAGATCTGCTCTGTATTTTTCAAATGTCACTTCCTGACCGTTGTAGGTAGTTTTGCCGGTGTTTTTAAAGCTGAGAGTATTGATTATCCCGAGAAGAAGCTTTATTGTGTATTCCTCTCCGAAATTGACGGCGTCTCCCGGATACGTATCTCTGACGTATGTTTCGGAAGAGGGATACAGGGTATATACTCTTCCTTTGGAGTAAATTGACCACAGGTTGCCTCTGTCAGATATTATATTTACTCCCGCCTTGTCGTTCGGAGCATCGACTGCAATAATATAATTATAATTGTACTGCACATAACCTTCCGATATCTCCGATGCACTGCCTTTTGCAACGGCGTTCGTATCATATTCGGATCTCATCGAAACGTCAATGTAATATTCGGTTCCCATCCACAGCTCGCCGAATGTTTTCATCAGAAGAAGCTGGCTGCCGGGAGCATCGCTCTGTGAGCTGTCAAGTGCTCCGGAGTTGCTTTCATTATCAGAAGCAGACTGAGATGAGCTGATACCGGAGCCGGAACTGCCGTCGGAAGAACTTGTATCTGACGCTGTGCACCCGGACATAATGCCGCATGCAAGAACAGAAGATAGCAAAAATGCAAGAAGCTTTCTTTTCACAGAGAATAACGCCCCTTTTCTTTATTCTTTCTAAATTTTAACATAGCATAAAGCCTGTGTCAAGCAATGATAACAATATTGAAACGAATGAATGATCCGTTCAGTTGGTCAGTAATTTCGACTTTTGTCTTATACTGTCGGGTTAAATCTTGTTTTTTCAGGGGGCTGTGAATTAATTCACGGCTCCTTCGCTATACAAAGTGCGCCCGAAGGAAGTGCCCCCCCGGTGCGCCGCAGGGTAGGCACACCGACAAAAAACATACGTATTTGTGTTATTATTTGCAATTCACTATTGCAAATCCTGCAAAAGTGGTGTATAATATCACTTGCGAGTTTTTGCACTTAAAACGCAAAAACAAGGATATTATCATAAAAGAGGGGTCAGTATGCCAAAACTCAATGAAAACTTTCTTAAACTTGAAAAGAATTATTTGTTTATAAACATTGCAAAGAAAATCAATGCCTATATTGCTGCAAATCCTGATAAAAAGGACAGTATAATAAGAATGGGAATAGGCGACGTCACACTTCCGATAGCTCCCGTTGTAGTTGAAGCTGTTAAAAAGGGTGCAGATGAGATGGGTGTGAAAGAGACCTTCAAGGGATATGAAGACAGCGGCGCAGGCTATGATTTTCTTAAGGATGCAATAGCAGATTATTACCATTCATTCGGTGCAGATGTAAAGGCATCGGAAATACGCATAAGTGACGGCGCAAAGTCCGACTGCGGTAATATAGTTGATATTTTCGGTGATGATAATACCGTACTCATTACCGACCCTGCATATCCGGTTTACGTTGACAGTAACCTTATGTGCGGAAGAAGGATAGTATATGCCGACTGTACGAAGGAAAACGGCTTCTGTGCTGTTCCGGACTATAGTATCGATGCAGATCTGATCTATCTTTGCTCTCCGAATAATCCTACCGGAGCTGCCTTTACATCATCGCAGCTGAAGGCATGGGTCGATTATGCCATCGAAAAGGATGCAGTCATTATTTACGATGCAGCCTACGAGGCATTTATCACTGAGCCTGACATCCCGCGCAGCATTTTTGAGATAGAAGGCTCACGCCGCTGCGCGATCGAAATATGTTCCCTTTCAAAAACAGCAGGCTTTACAGGTATGCGCTGTGGGTATACCGTTATCCCGGATGAGCTTACAGTAAAAGCGTCTGACGGAACAGAGGTCAGCATTTCTCAGATATGGGGAAGGAGGCAGGGTTCAAAATTCAATGGTGTTTCATATCCTGTTCAATGCGGTGCTGCGGCCGTATTTACTCCGGAGGGTCAGGAGCAGATAAAGGTCAATCTTGAATACTATAAAGAAAATGCAAGGATAATCGGATCAGTGCTTGACGAGCTTGGTATTTTCTATACCGGCGGCAAAAACTCACCTTATATCTGGCTTGAATGCCCGGATGGAATGAAGTCCTGGGAGTTTTTTGATCTGCTTCTTAATGAAGCGAATGTAGTGGGTACTCCCGGTGCAGGCTTCGGTAAAAACGGCGAGGGCTTTTTCAGACTGACTTCATTCGGAGACAGGGATAAGACCATTGAAGCAATGGAAAGGCTGAAAAAACTCCTGAAAAAATGACCGCGCTTGATCTACGGCGCCGGCGTGCCGCCGTTGTCAGATCGCGCTCCCGCTCACTGCGTTCGCTCCGGATCAGCACCCGGAAGCTTATTGCCGCGGCTGTGCGTTTTGTGTACGACTGATCGCCCGACCGTTGCTGCGCAGCGACCGGGCTATTTTATGACTTGTTTTTTCAGAGGTGGTGCGAGCTTTGCTCGCGG
>CADCPT010000201.1 GCA_902803385.1 uncultured Ruminococcus sp. | reverse complement strand
GCTTGACAGGATCCGGGGAACAGTCGATGAAAAGCTGCAGGATACGCTCGAAAAGAAAATGAATGAATCCTTCAGGCTTGTCAGTGAAAGGCTTGAACAGGTATACAAGGGACTCGGCGAGATGCAGACGATCGCTCAGGGTGTGGGCGATCTTAAAAACGTTCTTTCAAACGTCAAAACAAGGGGCACGCTCGGCGAGATACAGCTCGGAGCGATACTTTCGGATATCCTTGCGCCCGAACAGTACGATACTGAGGTCGCGACCATTCCCAAAAGCAGCGAAAGAGTCGAATTTGCGGTCAAGCTTCCCGGTTATTCCGAGGGAGAGCATGTATATCTGCCCATTGATTCAAAATTCAATGCCGACAAGTACATACACCTTCAGAACGCATATGAAAGCGGCAGCAAGGAAGAAATAGCAGCTGCAAAGAAAGAGCTTTTTGCTGCAGTAAGAAAAAACGCTCAGGATATAAGAAAAAAATACATATTCCCTCCCTACACCACAAGCTTTGGCATTATGTTCCTTGCCTCCGAGGGATTGTATGCGGAGATAGTAAACGGAGGTCTTGTCGAAGAGCTTCAAAGGACATACAGCGTTAATGTAGCAGGCCCTTCCACAATGGCCGCTATGCTGAATTCCTTACAGATGGGCTTCCGCACGCTCGCAATACAAAAGCGCAGCAACGAGGTATGGGAAACGCTTTCAGCTGTAAAAACCGAATTCGGAAAATTTGAAGAGGTGCTTACAAACACTCAGAAAAGAGTCCAGCAGGTCGAAAAAGACCTTGATTCCCTTGTGGGAACGCGCACAAGAGCTATCAACCGCAAGCTGAGAGAGGTAGAGACCCTTGATCCTCAGAAAAGCCGCGAGCTTATCGGCAGCGAAGAATAATGTAATTTTTTTAAGCTTCAGTTTACATACTATTTACAGCGATAACATACTATTTTTTTATTTTGGGATTATAATTCCTGATAGATCATAAAGCAAGGGAGATGTCTGTATGTACGACAGAACCAGAATAAAAAGAACACTTATCGTTGCAGCGCTTTGTTTGACTATAGCAGGCACCGCGGCACTTTCAGGCTGCACAGGCGAAGGCGGCGAAACGGATAATGGCAGCACTCCTTCCGGGAGCAGCTCTTCCGCTGTAAGCGTGGAAAAAGAAGACACCGACAGCACATATTCCGACGCTGACAGCATTAAAATAAATCTTAGCGGCAACGGAGCATCGGTTGAAGGAAGCGGAGCCAATGTTGAAGGCAGCACTATAAAAATCACATCTGCCGGAACATATGTTGTAAGCGGAAATCTTTCAGACGGGAATATCGTAATAGATGCCGGGAAGGATGACCAGGTAAAGCTCGTTCTGAACAATGCAAGCATAAGCAGTTCATCCGCCGCTGCCATTAATGTTCAAAAATGCGGAAAGGTGCTTCTCGTTCTTGAAAAGGGAACTGACAATACAATATCAGACGGCGGCACCTACAGTGAAAGCAGCAGCGACTCCGACGACAGTGCATCGGCTAATGCTGCAATTTATGCAGAAAGCGACCTTACCATTCTTGGCGAAGGAACACTTAATGTCAACGGTAATTATCACAACGGAATAACCTCAAAGGACACTCTGCTTATAACCGGTGGCAATATAAACGTAACATCAGCAAATCACGGGATAACAGGCAAGGATAATCTTCAGGTAAGCTCCGGAACGGTAAACGTCACCTCCGGCGGCGACGGAATGCGCTCAACGAATTCCGATGAGGAAAAAACAGACCTTGGACATGTGATAATCGAAAACGGCAACATTACTATCAATGCGAAGGGCGACGGCATACAGTCTGAAAAGGATCTTACCGTTTCCGGCGGCACCCTTGAAGTAACGACGACAGCTTCAGGAAATGATTCAGACACAAGCGCAAAAGGTCTCAAAGCAGGTTCCGCACTGACAGTCTCCGCAGGTGAAATAAAAATAGATTCTGCAGACGACGCCATGCATTCAAACAATACCCTCGCAATAAACGGCGGAACGGTAAGCATAAAAGCCGGAGATGACGGCATACATGCCGACAGCGAAATGACTATAACCGACGGCACTATAACAATAACCGAATCCTACGAAGGAATAGAAGCAGAAAAGCTGACTGTTTCCGGCGGCACTATCGACGTAAAATCATCCGACGACGGAATAAACTGTGCAGGAGGAAACGACCAGAGCGGTTTCGGCGGAATGGACGGCAAAATGAAATTCGGCGGTCCCGGCGGTGAAGTTTCATCTGATGCTTCTCTCGTTATTTCCGGAGGCACGATATTTATTAATTCACAGGGCGACGGAGTTGACAGCAACGGCAGTATCGATATGTCGGGCGGCACCGTTGTCATCAACGGAACGACTATGGGCGGCAACGGAATACTTGACCACGGCGGTACAATGAACGTTACCGGAGGAACTATTATAGGCGCAGGGACCTCGGATATGCTCGAAATGCCCGACAGTACTTCTTCGCAAAGGACAATGGTCGTCCTGTTTGACGGCAGCCAGAATGCCGGAACGCTTATATATGTTACTGACAGCAGCGGAAAGGTCGTAGCCGCAATGGCACCAGAAAAGAACTTTTCATGCTTCGTACTCAGCAGTCCGTCTCTTTCGGCAGATGAAGAATACAAGGTCTACCTCGGCGGCACCGCATCAGGAGAAGAGACCCACGGTTACTACAGCAAAGCAACGGTAAGCGGCGGTACACTTTACAGCAGCTTCAAGCTTTCCGATACAGTGACCTATGCAAACAAAGACGGTGTTACCACCTATAACGGCGGCTTTGGCGGAGCAGACTGCCCCATCCGCCCGACCGTGCCTTCGGCGCGACCGGGCTGCTAAAAGTTTGTTTTTCAGGGGTGCCAGGCGCTTCGCGCCTGGCACCCCTGAAAAAACTATTATTATATTGTAACAGGTGCTATTGGCGGCTTGCCGCCAATAGCACCTGTTTTAAAAGTGTTATGCTTTTACGGTTACTGCAACTGTTGCAGTCTTGCCGTTGTTGGTTGTTGCCGTGAT
>CADCPT010000200.1 GCA_902803385.1 uncultured Ruminococcus sp. | reverse complement strand
TCGGATGCTTCTGATTCCTGCTGAGGCGGGGGAGTCGGAACGGAGAGATTGACCGGTGAGTCATTGTCGGGTGATGCAGGGACTGAATTGTTTCCGCCGGCTATTCCCGAAAGCGAAACTGCTGCTACTGAACCGCAAAGCAGAAACAATACTGCGGCGACTATTGCGATCTTTGCACCGCTGCTTTTTTTCTTTGCAGGTCTGCGGCGTCTTTTCTTCTGCGTGGGAACATCCTTTATCTTTACTGGAGCTCCTGAAGAAGCATTATTATTTCTTCTCTTTTCGGATCCTCTGTTGTGACTGTAGTTTTCCGGCATTTCGCACTTTCCTTTCAGTAATCCTTTCGATATAAGACGTACCTTTATATTATGCCACCTATTGCTCATTCTGTCAACGTTAAAAATTGAGGAATTTTGTTCCTGCGTGCAGGAATAATTATGCCATTTTTATGTCGTTTTCGGATATATATAAAAATATTGTGAATTATCAAACAATCAGTTGCAAATAATAACAAGATATAGTAAAATATACATATAGATTTTTCGTGCCAAGCACGGATTAAGGAGGATAATTGATTATGTCAGTTACATTAAGTGATAAGCATGTCAAACAATTCATCAGCGCCGAGGAATATACAGCAATAGCTCCTCAGATCGCAGCATCCCACGATCTGCTTCACAGCAAGACGGGTCTCGGAAATGATTTTACAGGCTGGGTGGATCTTCCTGTTGATTATGACAAGGACGAATTCGCAAGGATAAAAAAGGCCGCAGAAAAGATCAAGGGCAACAGCGATGTTTTCGTTGTTATCGGTATCGGTGGTTCTTATCTCGGAGCAAGGGCTGCTATCGAATTTCTTCGCTCTCCCAACTATAATGCTCTTAAAAAGGATACTCCCGACATCTACTTCACAGGTAATTCCATCAGCTCAACTGCTCTTGCAGAGCTGCTTTCAATTTGTGAAGGCAGGGATGTTTCAATAAATATGATTTCAAAATCAGGTACGACCACAGAGCCTGCCATTGCTTTCCGTGTCTTCAGAGAGCTTCTCGAAAAGAAATACGGCAAGGAAGGTGCAAAGGAAAGGATCTTCTGCACGACCGACAAGGCAAAGGGCACTCTCAAGCAGCTTGCTGACCGCGAGGGCTATGAGACCTTCGTTGTTCCGGATGATGTCGGCGGACGCTTCAGCGTTCTCACTGCCGTAGGTCTTCTCCCGATCGCTGTTTCAGGCGCTGATATCGACGCTCTTATGGGCGGCGCTGCAAAGGCAAGAGAAGAGCTTATGAGCAAGGATCTTGAACAGAACGACTGCTATAAGTATGCAGCAATAAGAAATATCCTTTACCGCAAGGGAAAGAGCATAGAGCTTCTCGTAAGCTATGAGCCGTCCTTCACTATGATGAACGAATGGTGGAAGCAGCTCTTCGGCGAAAGCGAAGGCAAGGATCAGAAGGGTCTTTTCCCGGCATCTGTTGTTTTCTCCACCGACCTTCATTCAATGGGTCAGTTCATTCAGGACGGCACAAGAACGATGTTCGAGACTGTTGTTCAGATCGAAAAGCCCAAGTATGAGATAACCCTCGGAACAGATCCCGAAAACGTTGACGGTCTTAATTTCCTCTCCGGAAAGACTGTTGATTTCGTTAACAAGAAGGCTTTTGAGGGCACGGTCCTTGCTCATACCGACGGTAAGGTCCCGAATGTTGTACTCACTATCTCAGAGGCCAGCGAAGCAGAGCTTGGCTATCTTATCTATTTCTTCGAGAAGGCTTGTGCTGTAAGCGGATACACCCTCGGCATCAATCCCTTCAATCAGCCCGGCGTCGAAAGCTACAAGAAGAACATGTTTGCTCTTCTGGGCAAGCCCGGCTATGAGGATCAGAAGGAAGCTCTTGAGGCAAGGCTCCGCTGATAAGCATGTATAATTATTTGTAAATTAATCTATAAAGCTGTTGACACTTTGTTTAATTTAATATAAAATAATATGTAGCAGCATATCTCTTTTGTATAAAAAGATAAGCTAATATAAGGAGGCAAAAAATCATGGTTAAACTTATCGTCGGCAAAAAAGGCACAGGTAAAACCAAGAAACTCATCAGTCTCGCAAACGAAGCTGTTGAAAGATCCAACGGAAATGTTGTTGTTATCGAAAAGGGCTCAAAGCTCACCTATGATGTAACTCACAAGGCTCGTCTTATAGATACCGAACAGTATTCGATCTCCGGCTATGAAGCATTCTTTGGCTTCCTGAGCGGTCTTTGCGCAGGAAACTACGATGTTACCGACGTTCTTGTAGATTCCACCTTTAAGATCGGCGGGACCGATCTTGAGGATTTTGCAGCATTTATCGAAAAGATCAATGCCCTTGCAGCAAAAACAGAAACACAGTTCACGTTCCTTGTTTCTGCTGATGAAAAGGATCTTCCTGCAAGCCTCGCTGCTATAAGCGAAAAGATCTGATCCTGTTGAAACCAGACAAGTGCGCCTGCCCTGCGGCGCACTTGTTTTATATCCCGACCGTTGTTCTGCAACGACCGGGCTGTTTTAAGACTTGTTTTTTCAGGGGTGCCAGGCGCTTCGCGCCTGGCACCCCTGAAAAAACACTATATCTGAGTTCGCCGCAAGGTAGGCGAACGTGGGCGTATCGTCACTTTATCACGCTTCGGCAAACAACGATCGCTGATTGCTCATCAGCAAAATACCCGTGGTATCTTGCCGGAAGATACAGACAAAAATAATAGGAAAAATAATAGCCAAGTTTTTGTAAAAAATCTATTGACAAAGAAAGAGTTACGACTTATAATAATATACGGCGTTTTCAGATGCTGCGCGTTAAGTGCGCCCTCTGAATCAGTATTTTGTTGAGGTGAGCTTGTGGTTCTTGATCTGAGGAGAGTTTTTCTCGGCGAAAGTGAACAGCTGCAGCAGTCCCTTGTATTTGAAATGACCGATCTTCCGGGTGAGCTTGTTTCGGTATCTCCGGTGGATGCGGATATCACGGTCTCAAATCATGCAGGGCTTGTCGTTTTTTCAGCCTGTGTTCGCTTTGAAGGAAAGGTCCTTTGTGATCGCTGCTGTAAGTCCTTTGACAAAAGCTTCGCCTACAGTTTTAGTCATATTCTCGTCTCCGCTCCGTCTGACGACGATGAGGGCGACGATTATATCGAAGCACCGGACTATATGCTCGATACAGATGCTTTGCTCAGAGATGATATTCTTTTGGAGCTTCCGTCAAAGTTCCTCTGTGATGAGTCATGTAAAGGCTTGTGTCCAAAGTGCGGGAAAGATCTTAATGAGGGTGAATGCACATGTAAAAGGCATGAGCCCGACCCCAGACTTGCAGCCCTTTCGGCGCTGCTTGAAGATTGATTTTTGTACTTTAAAGGAGGTTATCAGAAATGGCAGTACCTAAGAGAAAGACTTCTAAAGCAAGAAGAGATAAGAGACGTTCAGCAGTATGGAAGCTCAGTGCACCTGCGCTCGTAACATGTCCCAACTGCGGTGAGTATAAGCTCGCTCACAGAGCTTGCACAGCATGCGGTATGTACAAGGGCAGAGAGGTTATCAAGATAGAGGCTTGATGATCTCCATGTTGTCGGATCTGTGCGCAGATGTTGTTCTGCGCTGAATCAATAAGCGTTTTTGAAGGCTATGTCGGCTAAGGGTCGGCATAGCCTTTAAAAAACAAAAGATAAAGAAAGGGGGAAATGATATGTCAGCTCCCGTAATAGCTATAGTCGGAAGGCCGAATGTCGGAAAATCCACACTTTTCAATAAGCTTATCGGTGAAAGAGTGGCTATTGTTGATGATACTCCCGGTGTTACCCGCGACAGGATATTCGGCGAATGTGAGTGGAGGAACAGAAAGCTCACGGTCGTGGATACCGGCGGTATAGAGCCGTATTCCGATGATATAATCCTTAAACAGATGCGACGCCAGGCAGAGCTTGCTATAGATGCGGCGGATGTTATTATCCTTGTGACAGATGTCAGAAGCGGAGTTGTTGCTACTGATGAGGAAGTTGCTTCCATGCTTCAGAAAAGCGGCAGACCTGTTGTTCTCTGCGTCAATAAATGCGACAGGGTAGGCGATCCGGATCCCGAATTCTACGAATTCTACAATCTCGGACTCGGCGAACCTATACAGGTGTCTTCGGTCCATGGTCATGGCACCGGCGATCTGCTTGATGCAGTACTTGAATATCTTCCTGAGGAAACAGCAGAAGAGTCGGAGGATGATTTCATACGCGTTGCCATAATAGGCAGACCGAATGCAGGAAAATCCAGTCTTGTTAACCGAATAACAGGGGAGAACCGCTGTATCGTTTCCGATATTGCCGGAACAACAAGAGACAGTATCGATACCTATATTGAGAACCGTTACGGCCGCTACTGCCTTACCGATACCGCCGGACTGCGCCGTAGCAGCAAGATAGATGATGCTATCGAAAAATATATGGTCATACGCGCAAAAATGGCTATTGAGCGTAGTGATGTCTGCGTTATAATGATAGACGCGGAGGCAGGGATAACCGAGCAGGACACCAGAATTGCCGGACTTGCGCACGATTCCGGAAAGGCATGCATAATAGCTGTGAATAAATGGGATGCCGTTGAAAAGGACGGCAAGACCATGAATGAATACCGCAAGCGTCTGGAAACAGAGTTTGCCTATATGTCCTATGCTCCTTTCATATTCATCTCAGCTAAAACGGGTCAGAGGGTAGACAGACTTTTTGAGCTTATAAACACGGTCGTCAACAGTGCGGCTATGCGTATCACCACAGGTATGCTCAACGATCTTCTTGCAGAAGCGACCGCAAGGGTACAGCCCCCTACAGACAAGGGCAGAAGGCTAAAAATAATGTATGTTACCCAGGCTTCCGTCAAACCGCCGACATTCGTGTTCTTTGTAAACAGCGCTCAGCTTTTCCATTTCTCATATCAGAGATATCTTGAGAACCGCATAAGAGAGACCTTCGGGATGCAGGGGACTCCTATACGCTTTGTAGTGCGTGAGCGCGGAGACGAAAAGAAATAGAATGAAAGAAAGGTTGTACTAAAGTGGGATTCATTACAACATTTTTCAGGGATTTCTGGGTACTTGCCGTATTATGCTCTGCCGCGGCATATCTTATCAGCAGTGTCAATACTTCTATTATTGTAACAAGGATAGTAAAGCATGAGGATATAAGAAATATGGGCAGCGGCAACCCGGGCTTTACGAATGTGCTTCGCTGCGTGGGCAAGGGACCGGCAATAATAACCTTCATCGGAGACTTTCTGAAGGGAGTCGTTTCGGTGCTTATCCCCCTGCTGCTCACTATAGGCTTTCAGCAAAAGGACATCGACCTTTACAGAGGGCTGCTTATGTACATAGCCGGTCTGTTTGTCGTATTCGGACATATGTTCCCGGTATACTACAAATTCAAGGGCGGTAAGGGTGTTGTTGCAACAGCATCTGTAGTGTTGATAACAGATTGGCGTGTTCTTGTTCTGGAGCTTGCCATTTTTGCGCTGATGTTTGTCCTCACAAAGACGATCTCAAAATGCTCTCTTGTATGTGCCGTATTTATTCCCGTGTTTACGATATTCCTGAGGATAATGGATGCAGCAGGCTCATTTACATCGGTCATCGCACCCACTCCTTCTCCGACTCCTGCATTTATTGTATGTATCGGAACGATAGCGTTTATAAACGGTGCGGCTGTTATAATCAAGCATAAGGATAATATCAAGCGTATACTTAACGGAACGGAGAAAAAAATAACCGACAAAAAATAATTCTTATTATGCTTTGCGGCAATGTATCGGATCCGTACTGTCCGCCCGACCGCGCCTTCGGCGCGACCCGGCGGCTAAAGATTTGTTTTTTCAGGGGTGCCAGGCGCTTTTCTAATTAGCAATGAGAAATGAGCAATTGTTGTCCGCTTTGGCTTTGCCAAAGCGGAATA
>CADCPT010000199.1 GCA_902803385.1 uncultured Ruminococcus sp. | reverse complement strand
ATACAGCAAGCTGAAAACTTACAGCCGCGGCAATAAGCCTCCGGGTGATAATTCAGAGCGAACGAAGTGAGCGACAGCGCGAATTGATACCGGCGGCACGCCGGCGCCGCAGGGTAGGCGCACCCTGAAAAACGATTCTTTAATCGCTCTTTTTGAACATAAGCAGTATGCAGATAATAAGCCCTGCGCTTGCAAAAGCAACGGCGTATGTTCCGAAAATGCCGGTAACAACAGTGCTTACCGCCGCACCGAGAATAAAAAAGCCGACTATCCCGAAGTATTTCCCGGCACTGTGCAGCTGCTCCCTGTCTTTGTTGTTTATGTAGGTCATCATCCCTTCGGCAGCGCTGCGAAGGTTTCCGGTGCACATGGTAGTGGCACAGGTGATGCCTCTTATTTTGCGGAAGCTTTGAACCTGAAGAGAGCAGACGAAGGAAATGATTATGTTTGATATCAGGTTATAGTTTACTCCGCTTATCCTTCCGGAAGGCAGAAAGGTGACAAGCACTATAGCCGCCAGCTCCAGCAGCAATACGGACTGCCGCCAGTGGAGCTTTGTTCTGTGTTCGGTCTTTCTTATCACCTCGGCAAGAAAAATGCCGAGAAGAAAAGCAAGCACAGGGGGAAGGTAGCGCAGTGCTGTCTGTATTTCGCCGGAGGCCAGATTTATTCCCAGAAGGACGATATTCCCCGTTTGTGCGTTAGCGAAAACATGGTCGCGGGCGATATATGTATATGCGTCGAAATAACCGCCTACCACAGACAGTATCACTCCGATAAGATAGGATTCCGACATCTGCTTGTTTTTTGTGTTTCCCAAATGGCATCACCGTTTCCGATATTTTATATTGTGCAGCAGCCTGATAACTGCCGCAAGTCCTATGCCGACAAGGTTTACAGCGATGAAGCTTATGTACCAGAAGCCGCCGATGTTGAAGCCGTAAAAATCATACCAGCCGCTTGAAGCCGGCTCTATAAACACAAAGCGGATAAGATAATAAATGCCGTATATGAATATTGAAAGCGCGCCCAGCGGGATGACACGCTTTGCAAGCTTTGTGCCTTCCTCTAAGAATACGAAGGAAGCAAATGCGAGCACAGGCCCTAAGAGATGCATATATACGGATGTTCCGACAAAAAGCATCTGAATATAGCCCATTGTCGGCCCGAGAAATGTCACAACCACGGTAAAGGTCAGCAAGACCGCGACCGTGCCTATGTATTTCAGCGTTTGTGCCCACAGCGGAAGCGCCTCTGATTTTCCTGCAAGTATCCGTATTTCGCATATTGCCGCGATAAACGAGGTGACTGCGCAGAGTATATTTGAATCTGTCGTAAAAAGCCGGAAGCGGCCGAGCGGATCGATGTGGTATTCTCCGTCATTTCCGAAAAAGTATGAGACAACGATCCCGGCGGTCACGATGAAGATAATAATGTTTATCACCGCTGCCGCGATAAGCCTTTTTTTATCTGTCACAATATCATCCTTTCTTAATTCTGTTTTTTCAGGGGTGCCGGGCGCTTCGCACCCGGCACCCCTGAAAAAAACATTATGAACAAGTGCGCCGCGGGGCAGGCGCACTTTCAGGAAACTTCCTTCCGGAAGATAAAGCGCAGTTCCTTCTGAAAAAATCAGAATTGGTAATTGTCCGGCTCTGCGCTCGCATCAACGATAATATGCTGGAAGAAGGGAGGAGTGTCCTTCGTTGCTATCCTTCCGATATCGCTGTCGGCAGGAATGTATTCCATCGGGCGCTCGCCCGTGATCTTCTCGGCTTTTGCAGCAGCCTTTTCAACTATCTTTGCAGCCTCCTCCTTTGAAACATCTCCGCAGTCAAGAACAACAAGCAGGCCGCTTGTGCCTTTTTTGCGCAGACCTTTTATATATGCTGCGTTTACTCCGGCGCAGTTGTCAAAAACGCCGCAAAGCTCGTTTATGAGAGTCATCGGTATATCGTCGGGCGTATAGATGACCGCTCGGTCGTTCTGGTCTGCACCTGCAACGGTATTGTGCGCTCTTTCTATGGCAGCGCAGGTATCCTTTGTGAGATTGAAATTAAAGCCGAGAGGATTGATAACTACCGTTTCCCCGGCGGAGCAAAGCTCGTTGATCTGCTCAAAGCCTGCGATCGTGATGCGGTAACGGTTTTTGCCGTCGTACTTCCTGTATTCGTTGATGTCGGTAAAGAAGGGAACTACCTTTTTCCCGTCGCTTCTTTCAAGAGCAGGTATGGTTATTTGTCCGTTCTGAGGCTCGCAGGTCATGGGAACAAGGTATTTTGCGTTATATGTATCAACAAGCATATTCAGCTCCTTGTCGGGAGAAATGCTTTTGTTTTCAAGGCACTGGAAGAACCTGTCCGCGCTGCATACGAGGGAGGGATTGAAAAGCGGTCTTTTTTCCTCCGGCACCTCCGAATAATCCGGGGGAGTAACTACCTTGTACATCTCGATGAACTGATAGTTCTTTCCGTTGTCTATTATTATTCCCTCGAAGCCGCTGCGGTAGAAATCCGAGAACATAGGCAGGCGGTTTTCCTTTGTGCATTTTGCAAAGCCGACAGTCATGCCTGATTTTTTCATATGCTTGCAGAAATCCTCGCAGTATTCCTTTTCGGAAAACAGGAATGCCGTCGGCATTCCCTGAACGTAATCGACAAAGTGATTTTTTGTAACAGGAGAATATGCTGCCCATATTACTTCGCAGTTTTGTATTTCGGTTATAAGGGCGCGAAGGTTCTCCTCGGTTCTGTTTTCTTTATATTCCTTTATGAGCTGCTGTATCTTATTCATAACGCTCCTCCGTTCATAATACAATGGTAATAACTATTATATAATAAGCTTGGAGCAAAGTCAACTTTTTACCTCGCCCATTTGCCAGACCATCTGCCTGACACGTTCGCAACAATGTTTTTTCAGAGGTGACGGGATCGGAACGCCCGTCACCTCTGAAAAAACAAAAACTGACAGCCCGGTCGCGCCGAAGGCACAGTCGGGCGCCGGCAGTGCGCCCGGCATTTCTGAAAAAACACTGATACAGAAGCGTACACGGAGCATACCTGAAAAACTATTATGATAGTCCTGCTTCGCCTAAGGTGCTGTCGGACGGCTCCTGCTCAGGCTCGCGCAGCAGAGAGATACTCCCCGGAAGATCCGGAAAGCTGAACTGTGAGGGTATGATCCTCAGGTCGCTGCGCTGAGGAAAAACAGCCTCCGGCGGTTCAAACGGCGCGCCGGGAAATCCGATCCTTTCAGGATCGTTTCTTGTATGTGTCGGTCTCATATCTTACCACCCCGGTGATATTATTGCCGGATACAGCGCGGTTATACATAAAATAGGGAGCTGATCTGCATGATATTTTCGGTCGCAACAAAAAATATCAGAAAAAGAATAATTACTACCGCTGTTGTAATGATCATCGCGATATGCGCCGGTATCGTTCTTACCCTGCTTGCGTCTGACAGGTACGGCAGCATACAGAAAGACGGCAGAAGCATTTCTCTCCGCGCAGAAAACACACAGGATATCTCACGCATAGGAAGCGCGCTTTCACTGCCGATAGGGAACACTCCGTCAAAAATAGTGGGCGTTACCATACCTGAGCGCTTCGATGATGTATATGAGCAATATAATGACCTGCAGATCTCCTCGGGTCTTGACCTTCGCTCCTATGCAGGAAAAAAGGCGCAGCTCTATATCTACGACCTCGGGGGATTCGGCGGCGCCGAAAAAGCGGCGGCGACGTTTATTGTTTCTTCCGGAAGGGTGATAGGCGGAGATATCAGCGACTGTGAATACGGCGGCTTTATGAAGGGGCTGCTATAGTGTTTTATAGTGTTTTTTCAGGGGGACCAGGCGCGGTCGGACGGATGGGGCAGTGTTAATGCACAGACCAACATGATGGCTTATTGCCACATAAATGAAAATCGACATTTTCATAACAGGCCCCTCTTATAAACAAGTTTTTGAATAGCCCGACCGCTGCTGCGCAGCGACCGGGCTTAAAAAGGACTAAGCGGGTCAAATGGCGGCGGAGCCGCCATTTGACCCGCTTATACTATATGTGAAGTGCGCCGCAGGGTAGGCGCACTTTTATCATAATTTTTTTCAGGGGTGCCGGGCGCGGTCGGACGGCTGAAAACACTCTGATATGGCTGTGTTGCAGACCGGGTCTGCATAAAAAACATGCATAAGAAAATAAAAGTACCAAAAGACACTCATGATACCCCGATTTGTACAATAGTATCTTGACTTTGATTTTTGAAAATGCTATGATTATTAAAATTGCAAAAATAATAATTATTTTGCAATTAAAAGTTACTTTTGTACTATTGTGTGTCGGATAATGTCAAAATCAACTGATCATCAGACAAAGGAGACGAAAACATGCTTTTAGACAGATTTTTGCCACGGATCGAATTTGATTCCTACGAAGATTTCAAGCAGAACTATAAGGTGAATGTCCCCGATGATTTTAACTTCGGGTTCGATATCGTTGACGAATGGGCTCGTCAGGACGAAAACAAAAAGGCTCTTGTGTGGTGCGATGATCATGATGTTGAAAAGACCTTTACCTTCAAGGATATCAGCCTTCTCTCAAACAAGACTGCCAACTATTTCAAAAGCCTGGGCATAAAAAAGGGCGATGTTGTGCTTATGATACTCCGTCGCCGCTGGGAATACTGGATATGTGCGGTTGCCCTGCATAAGCTCGGCGCTATCCTTATCCCCGGAACGCTCCAGTTTGCAAAAAAGGATATCGTTTACCGTGCAAATGCCGCCGATGTCAAAGCTATAATATGCGTCAATGATGACTATGTAATAAGTCAGGTCGAAGCTGCGCTTCCGCAGTCTCCCACGGTAATGCACCACATAGTAGTCGGCGAGCCCCGGGATGGCTGGGAATACCTTGAAGCCGGAATAGAAAACCAGTCGGATGAGTTTCCGCGCCCGACCGGCAAGGAAGCCACAACGAAGGACGACACAATGATCGTTTACTTTACCTCCGGCACAACGGGCATGCCTAAAATGGTACAGCACAGCTATTCACATCCCCTGGGTCATATCGTTACTGCTAAATACTGGCATCAGGTGCAGGAGAATAAGCTCCACCTCAGCGTCAGCGATTCCGGCTGGGGCAAATTCGGCTGGGGCAAGCTCTACGGTCAGTGGATATGCGGAGCTGTCGTTTTCGCATATGATATGGATAAGTTCGTCCCTGCAAAGCTCCTTGAAAAGATGGAGCACTACAGGATAACCACCTTCTGCGCGCCTCCTACGATGTACCGCTTCATGCTTCTCGAGGATGTTGCGTCCTATGATCTTTCTTCAATACAGCACTGGACAACTGCAGGCGAGCCGCTCAACCCGGAGGTAAACAACAAATGGTTCAGATACACCGGCCACAACATATACCAGGGCTTCGGTCAGACTGAAAGCACTCTTATCATGGCTGATTTCCAGTGGGATGACGTAAAGATAGGCTCCACCGGCAAGCCGTCGCCGCTTTATGACATAAAGCTTCTCGACAGGGAAGGCAGAGAGGTCGCTGACGGCGAGGAAGGCTCTATATGCGTTATGGACGTCAAGAACCATCCCCCTGTGGGACTTTTCACCGGATATTACCACAACCATAAAATGACAGCCGAGATGCTTATGGGTGAATATTACAACACCTGCGATATGGCATGGAGGGACAGCGAGGGCTATTACTGGTTCGTTGGAAGGAATGACGACGTTATCAAATGCTCCGGCTACCGTATAGGACCGTTCGAGGTCGAAAGCGCTATGCTTGAGCATGACGCCGTTGTTGAATGTGCAATAACGGGCGCTCCCGACCCGGTAAGAGGTCAGGTCGTAAAGGCTACGGTAGTGCTGAAAAAGGGCTACGAGCCAAGCCCGGAGCTTATCAAGGAGCTTCAGGATCATGTAAAGCATGCAACAGCGCCCTATAAATACCCTAGGATCATCGAATTTGTTGATGAGCTTCCGAAGACTCTCGGCGGAAAGATCAAGCGTGCGCAGATACGCCATGAGGACGAAGAGGCGATAAGAGTAAGAGATAAATAATATTTTTAAAATAAAATATGTTTTTTCAGGGGTGCCGGGCGCGAAGCGCCCGGCACCCCTGAAAAAACTATAAATAAGTTCGCCGCAAGGTAGGCGCACTTTCATAATTGTCTGAAGCGCGGCGATCAACTATTGATCTGATAAACTATTTGTGAGAGATCTGAGTATTATTAAAAATATTTCACAAATCCGACATATTCTGT
>CADCPT010000198.1 GCA_902803385.1 uncultured Ruminococcus sp. | reverse complement strand
TAGGCGCACCGGGGGGGCACTTCCTTCGGGCGCACTTTGTATAGCGAAGGAGCCGTGAATTATTTCACAGCCCCCTGAAAAAACAAATTTTTAGCAGCCCGACCGCGCCTTCGGCGCGGTCGGGCTGTTTGTGACAGGTCGATATTATATTACGATCTCGCTCTGGTCGATCCTCTTGTTAAAGAAGCTGATGACCTTGATGCAGGGCTTTCTGAGTATGAGCCCGAGCACAAGGGCAACGGGAACAAACAGCAGGAGCATTCCGAGATCTCTCAGATAAGCTCCGGAATCAAGGCCCGAAACTGTCTCTCTGAGCATATTGATGCCGTATCTGAACGGCAGGAAGGGTGATATCGCCTGGAAGGGCTCGGGAAGGACTTCTACCGGGAAGGTGCCGCCGGAACCGGCTATCTGGATAACAAGGATTATTACGGCAAGCGCCTTGCCGATAACGCTGAAGGTGATAGTAAGAGAATAAATGATAAGTGTGTAAACAAAGCTGGATATCATTGAGCTTAAAACAAACAGGAACGGATTATCACACTGTATTTTCAGGAAGAACAGGTCTCCCATCGAAATTATCAGCGCCTGTATCTGACCGAGCATAAAGAACATGATATAGCGTCCGAAGAAAAGCTGGGTCGAATTCTTCCTTCTGAGCTTGTCGGATTCCTTCTTAGTCAGGTCTGTGCGCAAAACTGCAACAAGCACTACACCGCCTACCCAGAACGCAAGGGATGAATAGAACGGCGTCATACCTGAACCGTAATTCTCTATCGGGAAGAGTCTTGTTTCCTTCGTTGTAACAGGATCTGCTATAAAATCACCGAGCGCCTGCGGGTTTTCTATTATAGGCTTTATCATGTTGCCTATAGCGTCGTTGCTTTCAAGCCTTTTGATAGTTTCTATTAGGTTGTCGATCCTTTCCTTTGAGCCGTCCATATATTCCTTGACGTTTTCAAGGGTGAGCTTGAGGTTTTCAAGGGTCGTATTTGCTTCATCGATTGTGCTTGTGAAATCGGGGATATCGGCGCTTACGCTCTGAAGAAAATCGGAAGCACTGTCGATTATCGTAAATGCATGGTCGATAGCAGAATCGATAGTGGACTCTACGCCTTTGAATGCTTCCTTTGCGCCTGAGATACCTGTCTCGGCACGCACCAGAAGATCATTCAGCTCATCGATACGGTCTTTAGGAAGTGAACCGGTAGTCTTGATAGTGTCCGCCGCATTGTTGATCTTTGAGTTGATCGTTTCCCACTGATCTATGTTGGACTTCAGCTTTGCAGTAACTTTTGAAAGGTCAAGGTCAAAGGATCCTTCAAGGCTTTCAAGGGAAGCAAGTACCCTTTCGTCCACCGAAATGATCCTTTCGCCTATTACGGTCGCGCTTCTGAGGTTTTCAGCCGCAGCGGATGAATTGGTCTCTATTGAATCGGCGGCATCGTTTATCCTCTGCGCAGCGGACTGTGAATAGCTCTGTGCGGAATCAAGAACTTCTTCAAGCGATTTTGTCACGTTTACGGAAACAGACTTTGCCGCACCGATAGAGTCCTTGATATTGTCTGTTACGACCCCGGCTTTTGCAAGGGACTGGTCTATATTCGGAAGAGTTTCCTTGCTGGCTTTCAGCGCTTCTTCCATTGTATTTACGGAAGAAATGAAAACATCAACGGTAGTTTTGAGTCCGTCGATACTGTCGCGTACAGTTTCCATAGACGATATCACTTTGTCTGACGCATTGTCTGCCACTCCGCTCAACGAACCGGTTGCAAGATTGAGGGTAGAAGCGATGGTCGTAGTGATAGTGTTGACATATGTACTGTTGATGCTTGTCTGTATCGCCTCAACGCCCTTTGACGTTATCTTGGGCGAAATGGCGTTTATCTTTTCATTGACGTAATAATGAAGCTCTGCCTGAGTAAATTTGCCGGAGATGACAGAAAGAAGGTTTTCGCTGAAATCGGCAGGTATTACGACGGCGGCATAGTATTTGCCGGATTTTACTCCTTCTATGGCGTCGTTTTCGCTTACGAAATCCCACCCCATTTTGTCGTTCTTTTTAAGGTTATCGATTATCTTATCTCCTGCATTTACGGACATTACAATATTGAATGTCGCTCCCTTATCATTCGAGCAGACAGCAAACGGAATGCCGCCTGTGCTTGAATACGGATCCCAGTTGGCAGCAATATTGAACCATGCATACAGCGCAGGAAGAATAGAGATACCTATTATTACTATGAATACGATAATATTCTTTGATATGCTTTTAAGATCATTCAGAAATATTTTGAATATATTACCCATAATTCCCTTTATTCCTCCTCTTCCTCATCATCTTTTTCAAAAAAGTCAAGCTCATCCGCATAATCCAGATATTCCTTGAGCTTTTCGTAATCATAATCCGCCTTTATCATGACCGCAACGCAGCCGAGTATGGATATTATCCAAAGGCAAAGAAACAGTATCTTTGCATCAAGGCTGAAAATAAGCGTCAGGAAAAGTATTCCTGTGATTATGATGAACCATGCTCCGTATACGCGGTAGTTGCGCCTTTTCTGTTTTGCGATATTATAATCTCCGAGCACGCGAAGAAACGTCAGGTGTTCCCTTTCTCTTTGCGAAAGCTCCGGAATTGTCTGTGCTGCAGGGTCGCCTCCTGCAAAAACAGGCGCAGCTTCCTGGGCCGCCGGTATTACCTGAGTCTCCGCAGCTGCGGGAGCATTCTGAGCCGCTGCCGGAGCATCACCTGCAAAAACCGGCGTGTTATCTTTATCGGTCGTCCCGGCAGAAAGGGGGATATTGCTGTTTTCCTCGTTTATGTTTACATTCGGGGACATTCTGAGACCTCCGTTTCTGTATTGACTTATTCTATTATAGGACGGTTAAGGCCGGGTGTCAAATCTTTGACGGGGTTTTTTTACAATCTCAGAGAATTGTTTTATTCACTTGTACATTATACATAATAATCAGGTTCTCTGCTTTCGGAAAATATCATATAAATATGTAAGAAATGAGCTGCAGCCCATTTAGTCCGATCCGGTGCGCCGGCGTGCCGTCGGTGTCAATTCGCGCTGTCGCTCACTGAGTTCGATCTGAATTATCACCCGGAGGCTTATTGCCGCGGCTGTGCATTTTCATTATGCAATATTTCACGCATTATTGCCTTCGTAAATCAGTTTTTTCAGGGGTGCCAGGCGCGAAGCGCCTGGCACCCCTGAAAAAACATT
>CADCPT010000197.1 GCA_902803385.1 uncultured Ruminococcus sp. | reverse complement strand
ATCGGCGTTTTCTGGTAGCATGACAAACCGTTGGACAATCTCCCATCATAGAAGAGATTAACTAAGCCTGAAATTACTGGAGGCATACGAAATTGTGTGTCAAGCATGCATTTATTTGTTTCAGGACAATCTTCCCACAATCTTTCAAAAAAACTTTTATTGAAGAAATCCAGCTGTTCGTCTGTTTCTATTATATCTTCAGTCATAACTGCACCAGACTGATATAATTCAGGATTGACAACAGGAGGAAGCTGTTTATGATCTCCTATAATAATTAGTTTTTTGGCATGATTGATTGGTATCAGTAATTCACCCGGAAGAGCTTTTCCGGCTTCATCAATTATTACCAGATCAAAATCGATTCCGTTTAACCCGATTTTTCTGTTTGAAAATCCGACACAGGTTGCACCGATAATCTGATAGCCCTTTATCAGACACTCTCCAACTATTTCTTTGTTGTGTTGAACAAAATCAAGCCATTCATTTCTCAGCTTCTCGTTTCGGGCAGGACTTTCCCTTAGATTGATGATATATTCATCAATTCTTCCGGAAAAGGATAATTCTCTTATGTCTTCGGCTATGCGATCATCTGAGCCGCATCGAATCAGCCGATCAGTTGAAATTATTTTTTCAGCAAGGCTGATCTGTTTTATCCCCCTCAGAACATTATCTACAGCTACATTTGCCTGAGAAACAACAAGCACTCTTGAATCCGGGTTAGAATGAAGCTGCTGTAGAATCAATTCTTTTATTACAGTTGTTTTGCCCGTTCCGGGAGGACCCTGGATCATGAATATGTCTTTTACTGAAAAGCCTCTGTTAACTGCTTCAAGCTGTTTTGGGTTGTTCATTATGCTCTGATTATATAAGTCTGCTATTCTTATATGCGTATCATCATAGCACAAATCTGACATATAAAGTATGGCCTCTTTGATTTTTATGTTGGTAACTGCTCCCTCCTTAAAATCAGACAATGCCTGTATCTGAGCCTGTTCGGCATATACCATATTCAGGCATATCAGATCAATGTGGAAATCCATTTTCCTTATCTGATCTTCATCTACATTCTTTACAGTTATTATTATTTCTTCGTTCTGATAATCTATATTGCATCGTTTGTATCTTTCTCCAAAGTCATCAACGACATGAAGACGATAATCCGGATTTATATTATTATTCTCTGTTCTTGAAAGAAATAATTTCAGCTTTTCATCGAAAGAAATGTACAGATATGTTGCATTATTATAAATATCCCATGATAATACTTCAATGTTTATTTTCTGGCTGTATTTCAAAACCTCTGCCAGTCTTTTGGTAAGTTCAAGCCATTTATCAAAGTAAAGTGTCATTGGGGAATTTTTAAGAAGCTTGATTTGAGATGAAAATTCCGATATCAGATATGAATACAAAAAACAGCATTCTTTTTTTAATTCGTCGGAAATATATTCTTTGACATTGTAATTTTCTACTGAAACATCAGCTGTCGCAAATACATCAGAGAATGTCAAAAGTTCATTATTATCAAGCAATCGTTCAAAACGAAGAATCATATTGTTGTGATCATCGTCTGTGTATTCAAAATGGGCAAGAAAGCCATAATACTGTCCAAGCTGCAGTTTCACCGTGGTAAATGTTTTTTCTTTGATATCAGCAGGCCCTATTTTAAAATCATCACATAGATCTAATAAATTATTGCTGATGAGATAATCCTTTATTTGTGCATACTCCTCTGGTAACATAAACATTCCTATACTCTGAAATGTTGCTAGTGAAATACTATCCTGAAGTTTTTCAGATACAATTACAGGTGATCTCAAGGCAAAATCATATTCTGTAACAAAGACAGTACGATAGCATCCTATCGGAAGCGGTCTTGAAGGGTCCAGCATATCAGAACGTTTCAGATTTAGTTTGTTTCCGTAAAAATCCAGTTCGATCAAGTTATTGGATGTTTTCTGGACTTCAGCATATAATCCCTGTGTACCATTAAGACTTTCTTTTATCAGCGCCTTACTGATAGAAAGAGTGGTAGATAATTTAGTTGTGTTCCAGAAATAACATACCATAAACGGAATAATTTCTGTTTCGTATTTGTCGAGAAGTTCATGATCTGATTGTGATAAAAACAGTCTAATATCTGGTTTTTCCGGAACAGAATAAACATAATTCTTAAAGCTGTCTTTTGAAAGATAATAAATTTTTCCTGGATAAGGGTAATATGATGGCAGCACCATTGAGAAAGGTCTGGGGATACTGCCATCTTTTTCAAACATGATTTTCATGTTTCTTTCATAACTATCAAGATACAGCAGATAGGCTCTTAATTTATAGCATGCTTCCTCAATAGCAAGAATAGATTGACGTATGGCTTTCATACGGAGCATTGTTTTTTGAGCATTCTTTTTGGTTTCATTCCATTGCTTTAATATATCAAGAAGATTATTGAGATCTTCTGTTTTTAGTTTCCTTTGATCCTCAATATTTGCTGAAACTTTTTCAAAATACGGTCGGTTATGCTTCTTTAATTCCTCTATCTGTCTTTTTCTTTCTAAGAATAATTCCTGCTCATAGTCATGTTGTTTTTGCTGTATAACGCTGTTATACTGTGTAACAGTTCTTTTATATGTTTTTTCACGGGTCTGGCAATAGGAGTTATATTCATCCTCCATTTCCTGCTGCTTTCGTTCTTCTTCTTCCGAAAGCGAGTCGAATATAATCTTACCGGCTATCAATGCACCAGTGACAAGGGCGGCCCCTCCTGCAATTATTCCAAGTAAAAACATTTTCACACCTCATACAGTATTATGATGTTTCATGAATATACAATCTGGTCACTGTTTCTGCTAAATTCATAAGCTTTTTATTGT
>CADCPT010000196.1 GCA_902803385.1 uncultured Ruminococcus sp. | reverse complement strand
GGAACATATTCATATTCCTTTGATGATACCTTCTCAGATCCGCTCGTAGTATTCAACGACGGCAAGGAATCAGGAAGGAGAACTAATCAGTATCCCAGATCCGGTGGTCTTAAATGCGTTGACGGCAAAAAATACGATATAGAAACAACGGATTGATGCAGTCCCTATCAGCCCGACCGCGCCTTCGGCACGACCGGGCTATTTTAGACTTGTTTTTTTAGAGGGGCTGTCGCATTAACACTGCCCCATATGCCCGACCGTGCCTTCGGCGCGACCGGGCTGCTAAAAATTTGTTTTTTCAGGGGTTCCAGGCGCGAAGCGCCTGGAACCCCTGAAAAAACACTATAAAAAGTGCGCCGAAAGGCAGAGAGAAAAATTGATGCTCAGGCAGTGATCAGAGGCCTTAGCTGGCTGCCTTTAAGGGCAGCATTCAGAGCCTGGGGTATCATTGCAAATTCCGCAACAAGTGATGTCGGTTTTCTGACCGGATCATCCTGCCTCATCGGAACGAAATAATAATTCCTGGTGTTCAGCAGCTTTCCGATGTTCTGTGCCGAGCCTGCAAGCGCATCATTTGTCGCCATGGCAAGAAGCACCGGCTTCTGCTGACGCAGATGTGATTTGACTGCCATAGTGACCGGAGTATCAGTTATGGCATTTGCAAGCTTTGCAGCAGTATTTCCTGTACACGGTGCCACAAGCATTATATCAGTCAGTCCCCCGGGGCCTATCGGTTCAGCATCTTCAATGGTGTTGATTATTTTTTTGCCGCAGATCCCTTCGATCCTGTCCTTCAGCTCTTCCGCCGAGCCGAAGCGTGTATCGGTCGATGCAGTGATTGAAGATAACACCGGCAGAATATCATAACCCTCTTTTTTAAGCTGTTCCATAACAGCTACTGCCTTTGATATGGTACAGAATGAGCCGCACATTGCAAAGCCCAAGGTGATCCCATTCATAAGCCCTCCTCCTCAATAATGTTGTAAACTGTATTTTTGATGATAATTCCTGCCGTTTCGGGAGCGACTCTTCCCGGCAGAGACAGCTCATGATATACCCTTGTTCCGAGCAGAGAGGCAGACAGATCGTCAACTCCGCCCGGCATGGAGGCAAGGTCTATTATTATACCTCCGGAAACTGTCTTTGCAATTGTTTCCCTGTCAAAAATCAGATCCGGAACCGTATTGAAAACTATATCGTAGCGGCCCTTTATATCGTCAGTACGTTCAGCTCTCAGCCCGGCAGCCTTTATCATTTCAAGATCTGATTTTTTCCTTGCGCTTGCCGCAACACATGCCCCCATCCCGCGAAGCATGGATGAAAGCACCTTCCCTATCCTTCCGTAACCGGAAACAAGCAGTCTTGCCCCGGTTACAGTGCCCTTGTATTCACGCATTGCTGCAGCGACAGCTCCCTCTGCGGTAGGTACTGCATTGGCTGATTTGAAATCGTCCCGGTCAGCATAACAAAAAAAGTTTTCGGGGAATACAAGACCCTTATAACCCGGCGTTCCGCAGAAAACAGGTTTATCTGTTATACGCATCAGCGGCGAAAGCAGCAGCCTGTCGCTGCAAAACGGAGCAAAGACATCATCGCCGTTTCTGGAAACCGGAAGCGGAAGTATGAGGGCGTCCGCCTCTCTGACAGCTTCTGATAATGACGTATCCGGAATGGTGCTTTCTGCAGTTTTCTCCGAAAAGCCTGAGGTACAGACCCTGAAGCCGTCTTCGGCTATCGAACGGGCGCAATACAGCATGCGACTGTCGCCGCCGATCACTGCGAAGCTCTTTATATCAGACATAGGATTTCCTCCTACAAACAACAGTGAAATATCTTTCTTCTACATGATATTCTTCCGAAGGAAAACCGTGCAACGCACTGAATAAATGATCAGCGATGCACTTCTATATCAGTGTTTTTTCAGGGGTGCCAGGCGCAAAGCGCCTGGCACCCCTGAAAAAACAAATAATTATTAGCCCGGTCGCGCCGAAGGCACGGTCGGGCGGACGGAGCAGCGTTAATGCTACATCCCCCTGAAAAACACTGATATCTTTATTCCGCTTTGGCGCAGCCAAAGCGGAATAAAGATATCTCTACTGGCGCGGTAAAAAAACTATCGCGTCCGAAAAAATCGAACGCGAATCGGGTGCGGCGGCTCGCCGCTTTCACAAAGTACTGAAAAAGATATTTCTACGG
>CADCPT010000195.1 GCA_902803385.1 uncultured Ruminococcus sp. | reverse complement strand
GCTTGCTGACGTATCTCTCCACGAACGTCCGGCACGCAGCCATTGGCAGCTGGGATCTATTCCGCCATATTTTGCCAAAACCCAATGCAAACGAATGTTTCCAAAGTTCATCGCACAAAGTATTGCCTGTGGTTTTGACTACCTTGGCGAAAAAACTGACGGCGCCATCCGCACATGCGGAGATACTTAACAGGCTCTTATGGAAAGCTCACTGTCGGCTGCCGCTTTTTCTATTTGTGCGCGTTATCGTAGTATTTTTGTATGGCGGGTGGCAGTTTGTCGGGGAGCATCTCAATAATATTCTCCTCGCTGCCGTCCGCGAGGGCTTTTTCATAGTACCAGCATTTGAAATTGATCATGTCCAGGGTCTTCTGAAGCTCCTTCATTTCAGCTTCAACGGCTTTCCTTCTTGTTTCAAACAGTTCTTTCCTCAGGGAATATGTGGCCGCTCCCTCCGAACACCACGCCATGAACTGTTTGATGTCTTTTATCTCAAGTCCGGATGCCTTCAGGCATTCAATGACACGGAGCGCCTCGATCTCCCTGTCGCTGAACCTGCGGATGCCGGATTGTCTCTGCATATCAGGGAAAAGACCTTCTTTATCATAATAGCGGAGTGTGGATATCGGAAGGTGGAACATCTCCGAAACCTGGCCTATCGTGTACATAAAAATTTTTCCTCCAGTTCATAAAATAAACACTTGACCTAAAGTCAGGTTTAGGTATTACAATGGTATTGTACCACGGCAAGACCCGAAAATCAACAGCTTTTTTAGGAGGATTTTTGAATATGATGAAAACAGAAGAACTGAGGCTCACACAGGAATGGGACAAGACCTTTCCGAAAAGTGACAAGGCGGATCACAGCAAGGTCACTTTTGTAAACCGTTACGGCATCACGCTTGCCGCAGACCTTTATATGCCGAAGAATGCCAAAGGCAAGCTCCCTGCCATTGCTGTTTGCGGACCCTTCGGCGCGGTCAAGGAGCCGTGCTCCGGCCTGTATGCGCAGACGATGGCGAAGCGTGGATTCCTGACAATCGCTTTTGATCCATCTTTCACAGGCGAAAGCGGCGGCAATGTCCGTTATATGGCGTCTCCCGACATCAACACAGAGGATTTCATGGCTGCAGTGGACTTTCTTTCCCTTCATGAAAGGGTGGACTCCGAACGCATCGGTATCATCGGAATCTGTGGATGGGGCGGTATGGCACTGAACGCCGCAGCACTCGATACAAGAGTGAAGGCTACGGCAGTCATGACAATGTATGACATGACAAGGGTAAACGCAAAGGGCTATTTTGACTCCGAAGACATTGAGGAAGCCCGCTACGAAAAAAGAAAAGCCATGTGTGAGCAAAGGCTCACCGATCTTAAAAGTGGCGAATATTTCCTTGGCGGCGGAGTCGTCGATCCGCTGCCGGAGGATGCTCCGTACTTTGTAAAGGACTACTACGATTATTACAAGACAGAGCGTGGATACCATTCCCGTTCCCTCAATTCTAATGGCGGCTGGAACATAATAGGCTGCGAGAGTTTTATGAACCAGCCGATCTTGATGTACAGTAACGAAATCCGCTCGGCGGTTCTGATTGTACACGGCGAGAAAGCGCATTCATGCTATTTCGGCAAGGATGCCTACGCCGATATGGTGAAGGACAGTAATTACACTGACAACAAGGAATTGCTCATTATTCCTGGCGCATCCCATACCGATCTGTACGATGGCGGTGGAAAGGATGCAATTCCGTTTGACAAGTTGGCGAGTTTCTTGACGGAGTATCTGATCAGATAATGAACGAAAAACATGGGCGGATAAATGGATTTGATTCGCGGAAAGGAAAACACATGAAACTGAAAACATAATGATCTTGATTTCTGGGATTATCCTTGCAATATCTCTCTCCGCCTGCGCCTCAAACACGCAGACGGATTCGCAGAAGGAATCCGTTACCCGAGCTGTAACGGAAAAAACGATGGGGAATCCGAAAGCCCCGCGGAATCCTGCTCGGATGTCCTCGTGGTCGTTTTCTCCGCTACGGGAACGACTAAAGGCGTGGCTAAAAAAATCGCAGCGGTTACCGGCGCGGATTTTTATGAAATCATTCCCGCTTTAGTCTATTCCGACGCCGATTTGAACTACAACGATTCGAGCAGCCGTTCCACAAAAGAGCAGAACGATAAGAACGCAAGACCGGCAATCGGCAGCGATACGCTCGACCTGTCCGGCTACAAGACCATCTACATCGGCTTCCCGATCTGGTGGGGCGAGGAGCCGCGCATCATGGATACCTTTGTAGAAAGCTATAACTTTGACGGCATCACACTGATTCCGTTCTGCACATCGGGCAGCAGCGGAATCGGAAGGAGCGGTTCCAATATGGAGTCTCTTGCCGGTAGCGGAACATGGCTGGACGGAATACGCTTTAGCGGGAATGTGTCAGAGGATGATCTTAAGTCCTGGATAGACGGTCTGCAATGAACGAACCGGAGGATGGTCAGATGAAAAACAAAATCAAAAAAGCGGTGGCTATCATGATGACTGTCCTCCTGCTCTGCCTTATGGCGTATCAGGTGACGGGCGAGGCTCTGCATGAATGGATCGGTATCGGAATGACGGCCATCCTGATTATTCACCACGCGCTGAATATCAAATGGTATGCGGTGCTATTTAAGGGAAAATATCATGCATACCGTATCTCTACAACCATCATAAACACACTTCTGCTTGCATCTATCGCGTTGACGGCTCTCTGCGGAATGAGCATGAGCAACCATGCGGTTCCGTTACTTTACGGTATGGCGGATATGGTGTTTGCCCGCACGATGCATCTCGCCATGTCATACTGGTCTTTCATTCTGATGGGACTGCATCTCGGACTTCATCTCCCTGCCATGACGGCAACAATCAAACCGGGCAGAAAAATGAAGATTGCTCTGACAGGAAGCCTTACCATTCTGGCCGGTATCGTTCTGTGGCAGTTTATCCGAAACGGGATACCGAACGATATCTCATTCCGTACTCATTTTGCGTTTTTCGACTACGAAAAGAACGCGGCGTTGGTGTTTCTCGAAAACCTTGCCGAACTGTTCTTTTTCATATTCATTGGTGCAAATGCCTTCCGGCTGCTGCAAAATCGGAGATTCATAGGAGATTCATAGTCAATTATCATAATGGAAAAAAGCAATGATAACAACGAATATTTTGTGTATGCATTACACATAGACTTATGAATCAGCAATCCTCATACGATCCTCAAAACGGCTATCGAACAATTGATGGTATTCTTGTTCGATAGACATTTTATTTTCTCTCAATCGGTTGTGTAGGTGGGTGTGTTTATTGTTATCCTTATAGCAACCTATCTGATTTTGTCAATAATAGTTGACAGAAAAAACTCGAAAAGTCAAAAGG
>CADCPT010000194.1 GCA_902803385.1 uncultured Ruminococcus sp. | reverse complement strand
ATGATCGATCCTTGAAACTGAAATTGCATCGATCGGCAGCAATGAAACAATTCCGCATCCGATATCCGCAAAAGCTCCGAAGCTATCAAGATGTGTTATCTTTGCATCTATAATATCTCCTGGAATAAGGCAGCTGATATAATCTCTTATACATCTTTCCTGTGCAAGTCTTCTCGACAGAATAGCAACAGGTCTGCCTGCTTCATTTTTTCTGATATCTGTCACAACAAAGCATACAGGTCTGTTAACTCTCGATATTACCGCAATGTCTCTTACAGTACCTTCTCTTATACCAAGTGCTCCTTCCTCTCTTGGTATGATACCCTTCATACAGCCGAGATCAACTATGAGATTGTGAGCTGCATCGCATACCATTGCTCTGCCTTCGAGTATCCTGCCTTCACGCATTGCATCTGCAAGTGAAGCAGGGGACTGCATTACAGCCGCGTTTTCCGCTTCTTCGATAAGTTTGCCTTCAGGATAATATCCTGTCATTTTCCTTCATTCCTTTCCTGAGGCTTTGCCTCTTGTAGCTTTCTCAACATCTATATGAAAAAAACGCCGTTTTTATTCATTTGCTGATATGTGCGGTCGGATGGATATCCGGTCGGAAAACGATCCTGCTGTTTTAAAAGTGTATAAAAAATACAAGGTGGTGTCTGAAGTGGGTGAAGATAACGGTAATATCCGTTTTCTGTCGGCTATCTCATATATCGGGGTCCTGTTCGTCATTGGACACTTTGCTGTTGAGAAGGATAACCCTGATCTGCGCTTTCATACATTTCAGGGTGTTGTTTTGTTTGTCTTTTTTGCCCTGCTTTATTCAGCAGATATGCTTATTTGTATGCTGCTTTCAGTTATACCTGAGCTTCAGGTGATAGTTTCACTGCTGCTTACCCTTGCAATAAGCTTGACGGCATGGATCGTTTCTAATGACAGTATATATGATAACACCCATGCTATGCAGAATTAGCCGAAACTTTGAAGTCTGAATATGTTAATTGAGGGGAGAAGAAGTAAAAAAATGTGTGAAGATGTTATTTTAGTCGATTCATTTGATTTTGAGGACAGAATAAATGACGGTATAGTGATGCTCTTTTTTTACGAAAATGAAAATGTTCAGAGCCGCGGACTTGAAGACATTATAGATGAGATAGCCTCAGGTTATTCCGATTGTATACGAGTTCTTGCGCTTGATGTTGAGCAGTCGCCGGATGTGGCTATCCATTATGCTGTAGATACTGTTCCGAGTGTTGTTTTTTTCAAAGACGGAATGATCAGCGAAAAGGTTGAAGGGGCAAATCCACCGCATGTATATACAGATATAATTGACGCACTTGCGTTTATGTGATCTTTCCTATTTGCACGAACGTGTCTTTTGTGATCGACTTGGCTATTAAAAAATTGCTTTTTCAGGGGACTGTCGCAAAATAAGGATTCTGACGGCAATCCCTTGAAACCAGCCAAGTGCGCCTGGCACCCCTGAAAAAAACAAATTTTTAGCAGCCCGTTCGCGCCGAAGGCACGGTCGGGCGGATGGGGCAGTGTTAATGCGACAGCCCCCTGAAAAAACATTGTTAGCCGAGTGGGCGCACCGTATAGATCACAATCAGAATGCAAAAGCCGTGGCTGCCGCAAATCAATGTTTTGCAGCAGCCACGGCTTTATGAAGGAGAAATTTATGAAGAACTTGAAGTTGTGATCAATTACAGCAGATCATCCGGCATATTCATCATCGCCATCGAATCCATAGGAATTACCGAATCCGAAGTTTCCGAAATTACCGTTTCCGTAATCGGAATTATTTCCGCTTCCGTTTTGTTTGCTTTCCTTGACAGGAGTATCATCACTTGGTCTTTCATCAAGAGTAACTGTAATCTCCATTTCCTTTCCGTTTCGGTAGACGGTGAGCTTTACCTGATCGCCTGCCTTGTGTTTCATAATGTATGAATTGAGCGTGGATTTGGATGTGATCTCTGTATCATCGATCTTTGTAATGCAGTCACGTATTTTAAGACCGGCTTTTTCAGCAGCAGTGCCCTCATAAACTGCGGTTACATATACACCTGCACGGTCGATACCATACATAAACAGGTCAGACTGGCTTGTGATCTCACTCAGACTTACTCCAAGGTAACCTCTTCCTGTTACATAACCCTTTGATTTAAGATCAGAAAGAACATCCAGGATATTGTCTATAGGAATAGCATATCCTATACCCTCAACAGCTGTTCCTGAGCTGGTATATACTGATTTTGCAACAACTATGCCCACAAGGTTGCCTTCTCCGTCATAAAGACCGCCGCCTGAATTGCCGGGGTTTATGGCTGCACTTGTCTGAAGAAGGGTCATGGTTTTTCCATCGATCTTTATTTCTCTGTCAAGGGCACTGATAATTCCGTCAGTAACGGTTCCTCCGAGCTTGCCCAGAGGATTTCCTATGACTACTGCAAGCTGACCGACATTCAGAGTTGATGATTTTCCGAATGTTGAAGTAGGAAGACCGGTTGCATCAATTTTGATGAGTGCAACATCAAGGGTCGAGTCCTTTCCTATAACCTTTGCTTCATAGGTCTTTCCGTCTGTCATGCGGATAGTGATATTATTAGCATCTTCGATAACGTGATTATTTGTAAGAATGTAGCCATCTTCGGTAATGATTACACCGCTTCCGGCTGCGGTCGATACATACTGACCATAGAAGGAATCATATCCCGTTGTTTCAGTTGTTATCTCTACAACGCTGTCCTTTACTTTTGCGGCAACCTCCTGAACAGAAGTAGGCTTGAGGTCAGAATCAGAAGCCTGGGTGATATTCAGAACGGAATCATCTTTGTCGCCGTTATTATCATCGGTATTCTTTGAACCGACCGAGGATTCAACGGCAGGAACAGCATTCATCCCTGCAAGCTTTGTTCCGACGAAGCCTCCGCCGATCCCGAGAACAGCGACCATCATCATTGCTCCGATGCCGAGTGCGACCTTTGCTCCGGTATTGGATTTTTTCTTTTTGGGAGTGTATACGCCGTAATTAACAGGATTACCATTGCTGTCATAATGCTGGGGGAACT
>CADCPT010000193.1 GCA_902803385.1 uncultured Ruminococcus sp. | reverse complement strand
GCGGTGCACGGATATCGTATTATCTTTATACCGGAGAGGCTGCGGAAAAAGACAGTGGCGACCATAAGCTGATAAGCATCGCTGCTGAAAAAAGCATAGAGGTATCGAAGCAGTTGTTTGAAAGACTTGCCGATACAAATGCTCCGCAGGGATTCTTGTGCGTGATATCATCCTCCGGACTGCCGAAGCTTGAAAATGTCGTTCCCGGCAAAAGATACGCAGCGTTTGAAACTATTCAGGATCCGTCAAATCTCGGCACTGTCCTGAGGACTGCCGAAGCACTCGGGATAAACGGTGTTGTTCTTTCAAAGGGGTGCTGTGACGTTTTCTCCCCGAAGGTAGTAAGGGGGAGCATGGGCGCTGTTTTTCGTATGCCTGTTATGAATGTGGGAGAGATGAAGGAATTTGTTCTTTCCGCAAAAGCCGGAGGGATAAAATGCTATGCGTCTACTCCGAGAGCAGAGCAGGATATCAGCAAAACTGATTTTTCCGGCGGCGGAATAATGCTTATCGGAAACGAAGGCAGCGGCCTTACCGATGAGGTCATTGACGCGTGCGACGTCAGAGTAGGGATCAATATGCTCGGCAGGGCGGAATCGCTCAACGCATCTGCTGCTGCGGCTATACTGATGTATGAAATGTGCCGCGGAGGATGATATGACCGGGCTGTTTAAAGACTTGTTTTTTCATAGGTACACCCGAAAGAAGTGCACTGAGGGTGCGCCTGCCCTGCGGCGCACTTTTTATAGTGTTTTTTCAGGGGTGCCGGGCGCTTCGCGCCCGGCACCCCTGAAAAAAACAAATTTTTAGTAGCCCGGTCGCCCGGATGGAGCAATACTGATGCGACAGCTCCGTCTGAAAAACTCTTTATAACAAACGTCGATGTCCCCCGCCGACGCCCGTAGGAGCAAAAGCTCCCCGACGTCTGCCCTAGGCGTCGCTCGCTCCGATCAAGCGAGCTTGTTGGAGCTTTGCTCCTTGTTTAATTTATCGATATTTTTTTACCGTAAGTCAGTCACAGTCAGAAAGCAGGTGAAGGCATTGGAGGAGAATATAATATACTGGATATGGCTGCAGACCTGTCTCGGTGCCGGCAATCCGAGGATCTTGCCGGCCCTTGATGTTTTCGGAAATGCCTATGAGATGTACTGCGCCTCTGATGAAGAGCTTGAAGCAAGCGGTATCTTCAAGGCAAAGGAGCTTGAAAAGCTTCGCAGAAAGGATGTTTCCTATGCCGAAAGCGCTGCCGAAAAATGCGATGCCTTCGGGATACATATGCTCCATGCAGGAGGAAAGGGCTATCCCGAACGGCTTATGAAAACGGATTCGCCGCCGGTAATGCTTTACGCAAAGGGGGAGCTTCCGCCCGAAAATGCATGGCATGTTGCCGTTGTGGGAACAAGATATCCAATGGATTCCTTATATACGCTTACCGGCTGCTTTACCAGAGGGCTTGTCGGCGAGGGTGCTGTTATAGTCAGCGGAGGCGCTGTCGGAATAGATCATTCCGCACATCTTGCTGCCGTAAATGCAGGAGGGATGACAATATGTGTTTTAGGCTGCGGCATAGACAGGATGTCTGAGACCTGCAGTCCGGATCTTTGTGAAGCACTTAAGGGGAGCGGAACTGTCGTTTCTGAATATCCTCCCGGCTATCCGTCTATGAAGCATACCTTTCCGATGCGTGACAGGATCATTTCCGGCCTTTCGGACTGCTGTCTTGTTATGCAGTCAGGCACGGGAAGCGGCTCGCTTATTACGGCAAAGTACTCTATAATGCAGAAACGAAAGCTGTTTGTTGTTCCCGGCGCTCCGGGGAGCGACCGTACTATCGGTAACAATATACTCATCCGCGCCGGATTTGAGGCTGTCCTTGACCACAGGGATATTACCCAGTGGCTCAGGTATGATATGCCGTATATAAAGGGCGACCCGAATCCTCCTGCCGATAAGGAGCTGCTCAATGCTATAGCCGTAAAATCCGATAAGCTGCTTTACGGAAGCGGTCAGAGCGGACCGAAAAATGCTCCTGCCGGATACAGACTCAGCCTTAAGCTAAAGGAAAACGAAAACACATACAAAAGAAGAGACAGTAATGCACAGCAGCTTTTTCTTGAAACTGATGAAAGCGATCACTCCGTAAGCATTGTCGAAAACTCATTGTTGACACCGGAAAAGGAAACGGAGATCGCGGCCGGTGTGACCTCAGCTGACATTGACAACGATCCAGGAAAAGAGGAAACTGTAACAGAAGGCAAAGAAAATGAAGCGGATATGCCGGAAGCATATCCCCAAAACGCTGAAGAAGAAAGGCCGGCAATCAGAACACATTATGATGTGCTCGAAGAGGATGCCGCAGCGATGGATGACATGAAAGAAAGCGGCAACGACGATGCTAAGGCAGTATGGGCAGCAACAAAGCTTTCTATCCCCGAAAGCCTGGATCTCGCTTCGGACGGATTCAGACGTATCGTTGCGGATGAGTACCGATACAGACGTATCGGTATACAAAGCCCTTATTCCTCCATAAGCAAGGACTTTTTTGACCATATTTTCCCTCTTGTGCAGGACGAGGAAAAATATGAGACGGCTTTACAGGACGCTGAAGAACATACAGAGCATAGATCGGAACGGAAAAGCACGGAAAAGAATAAGAAAAAAACGCAAAAAGCTGTCATAAATAATGCCCTGTCCTTTGCCGAAACGGAAAAAATGACTGAAAATTTGCCTGAAAGGTTGACAGAACGTACCCAGACGGTGTATGATACATTTTCAGATACTTCTTTAAGCGCCGATGAGATAGTGATCGCTACCGGGCTTCCTGTTCCGGCGGTGTTTACGGCGATAACCGAGCTGCTTTCAAAGGGGTATATCAAGGCTGCCCCCGGCAGCAAGTATATGAAAACATAACGATACGGAGGAAAGCGGATGTCTAAGCTTGTGATAGTTGAGTCACCTGCAAAGGCGAAAACTATAAAAAAATATCTCGGCCCCGGTTATGAGGTAGTTGCCTCTATGGGTCATATAAGAGATCTTAATCCCAACAGGCTGTCTGTTGATATCAAAAAGAGATTTGCTCCCAAATATGAGCTTATAAAAGGTAAGGAAAAGCTTGCCGACGATCTTGTTAAGCTTGCCGGTAAAAGCGAAGAAGTATTTCTCGCGACCGACCCTGACCGCGAGGGAGAAGCGATATCATGGCATCTTGCATATATTCTCGGTCTTGATATCAACGACAAAAACAGAGTCACCTTCAACGAGATAACAAAGACCGGCGTTACAGGCGGAATGAGCGCACCCCGGAAGATAGATATCGACCTTGTCAATGCCCAGCAGGCAAGAAGGGTGCTTGACAGGCTCGTGGGCTATAAGCTCAGCCCCTTCCTTTCACAGAAGATAAGAAAGGGTCTTTCTGCCGGCAGGGTTCAGTCTGTTGCCGTAAAGATAATAGTTGACCGTGAAAGAGAGATAAGAGCATTCAAGCCGGAGGAATACTGGAGCATTGACGCCAGGTTTATCCCGAAGGGTTCAAGAAAGGCTTTTTCTGCATCCTTTTACGGCGACCGCGAAAACAAGATAAAGATATCCACAAAGGAACAGACCGACGAGATACTTGCGGCCTGTGAAGGAAAGACTGCATTTGTAGACAAGGTCAAAAACGGAGTTCGCCGCAGAAAGCCTGCTCCGCCGTTCATAACCTCTACCTTGCAGCAGGAGGCTTCAAGAAAGCTTGGCTTCCAGTCAAAAAGGACGATGAAGGTCGCGCAGGAGCTTTACGAGGGCGTTGATATAGACGGAATGGGCGCTGTCGGTCTTATAACATATATGAGGACCGATTCTCTGCGTCTTTCCGACGACGCCTTGAATGCCGCAGCTGAGTATATTCGAGGCAAATACGGACCTAAATACTGTCCGAAGGAACCGAGGCGCTTCAAGTCACGTGCCGGCGCACAGGATGGTCATGAAGCGATAAGACCTACAATGCCCGATATGGAGCCTTCAAAGGTAAGATCGAGCCTTACAGCAGACCAGTACAAGCTTTATAAGCTCATATGGGAGCGCTTCATAGCCTGCCAGATGGCAGAATGTGTTCAGAAAACAACTCAGGCGGATATTGCCGTCGGTGATTATATATTCAAGGCTTCCGGATACAGAGTTGAATTTGACGGATATACCGTTCTTTATGTTGAAAGCAAGGACGGAACAGATGAAGAAAAGGAAAGCGAGCTGCCGCCACTTGAGGACGGTATGGAGCTGAAAACCAAGGAAATGGTACCGAATCAGCATTTCACCCAGCCGCCTCCGAGGTACACCGAAGCAAGCCTTATAAAAGCAATGGAGGAATACGGCATAGGCAGACCTTCTACCTATGCGGCAACGATAACCACCATAACTACAAGAGGCTATGTAAAGCGCGAAAGCAAGACCCTTGTTCCGACAGAGCTTGGCGAGGTATCGACAAAGCTTATGGAGGAGCGTTTCCCGAAGATAGTAAACGTCAAGTTTACTGCGCGGATGGAGCAGGACCTTGATACCGTCGAAGAGGGCAAATGTGAATGGGTACAGCTCCTGACGGACTTCTACGGCGATTTTGACAAGACTCTCAAAAAAGCCAAGGAGGAAATGAAGGACGTCAAGATTTCCCTTGAAGAAGATAAAACAGACCTTGTCTGCGATAAATGCGGAAAGCCGATGGTCGTTAAATACGGCCGCTACGGCAAATTCATTGCCTGCTCGGGATACCCCGAATGCAAGAACATCGTCAAGGTCGTTAACAAGATAGGAATACCGTGCCCGAAATGCAGCGGAGATGTCATTTCAAGAAACACCAAGAGGGGAAGGCAGTTTTTTGGCTGCTCAAATTACCCGAACTGTGATTTTGTTTCATGGTATGAGCCTGTTGCGGAAAAATGTCCGAACTGCGGAAGCATCCTTTTCAGGAAAAAGGGCAAGAAGCCGAAGCTTTTCTGTAATGCTGAGGGCTGTGGCTTTGAAAAGGACGACGTCAGCGAAGAATAAAATATTTAACGGGGATATCGGCGGCAAGACGCCGGTATCCCCGTTAACGCTGTATAATGCCTGCTGCATGCCGGAAAAGTGTGCCTGCCTTGCGGCGCCGGCGTGCCGCCGGTGTCAGATCGCGCTGTCGCTCACTGCGTTCGCTCTGAATCAGTATTCGCAGCTTATTGCCGCGG
>CADCPT010000192.1 GCA_902803385.1 uncultured Ruminococcus sp. | reverse complement strand
TGATCATCGAGTTAAAGTGGGATAAGAGTGCCGAGGGAGCGGTAGGTCAGATCAAAGACAAAGGATATGTTGATGCACTGGAAGAGTACAAAGGCAATTTACTGTTGGTAGGTATCAATTACGATAAAAAGACAAGAGTTCATCAGTGCAGGATCGAAAAGTACGAGATGAAATAACAGCCAAAGCCTGCTTATCATCACTCCGAACCGGTGGGGAAAACAATCGGGGCGATATGTTTGCCGAGAACAAGCAGAACAACAATGGGGGCTTTCCGGTCGCTCCCCACGCCCCTTCGGACATCACTCTGAGTAACAATATTTTTTCCGCCTACTATATATAAGCAATATTCTGTTTTCCGGATGCCGTATGAAGAAGAGGAGGGTAAGGATATGAATGATATTATGATGGAAATAAATGATCTCACGAAGTATTATGGAGATGTGAAGGGCGTTGAAGATCTCTCTTTGAAACTCCGGAAAGGTGAAATTTTTGGTTTTATCGGGCCAAACGGGGCGGGGAAATCAACCACTATCCGTTCGGTTATGAACCTGATCAACAAGACTAAGGGACAGGTTCTGATAAACGGAAAACCATTTGAGAAAAATGATGTTGAAACAAAAAGGATCATCGGATATCTGCCAAGCGAGGTGCATCTTTATGATGACATGACAGTCAAAAAAATATTTGATTATCATGAGAGCTTTTATTCAAAGACCAATAGCAGTACGAAAAAAAGTGTTCACGACAGAAGGGAAGAGCTGGCGGAACTGCTCCGGATTGACGAAAGTAAAAGGATCGAGGATCTGTCCCTTGGCAACCTGAAAAAAGTCGGTATAATTCTTGCCCTTATGCATCAGCCCGCACTGCTGATACTCGATGAGCCTACCAGCGGACTTGATCCCATTATGCAGAATGTGTTCTATGATTTGCTGCTGGAAGAAAAAAACAAAGGGACAACGATCTTTTACTCGACCCATATTTTAAGCGAGGTGTCAAAGATCTGTGACAGAGTGGGAATTATCAGAAAGGGAAAGCTCATTAAGGTTGAAAATGTTGACAGCCTTTCGGATAAGAGTCTTACCTTTGTTACGATCAGATCGGCTCAGGTGACCGATATAGTAAATGAATTAGGGGTCAGGATCATATCAGAGGAAAAGAATTATGTAAGGTTTGCAAACAGCATTCCGGATAATGAACTGATAAAAATATTGTCCCATTATACAATTGACAAATTATTGATAGAGGAAGCTACACTGGAGGATATATTTTTTCATTACTACACGGAGGATTAGTATATGTTAAAGCGGGAGTTTAAAGTCAATCTGAGGAGCTTTTTGATATGGACAGGTGTATTAGTGTCATTATTTCTCATGGTGTATCTGATGTATCCATCATTGATCGCAAGTGATCAGATGGATCAGCTGAACGAAATGATGAAGATGTTTCCTCCGGAGCTGCTGAAAGCGTTCAATATGGATATTTCGGGCATTGATACCGCTTTCGGATGGGTGAAAACAGAGGGGTTTGTCTTTGTGCTGCTCATTACAGGTGTGTATGGAAGTATTCTTGGAACAAATATCTTGCTTAAAGAAGAAAATGATAAGACCATAGAATACCTTATCAGCCTTCCGGTAACAAGAAAACAGATCGTATTGCAAAGGGTTGCGGTTGCTTTGGGATATATTTTTTTGATGGTAGGTATTCTTTTGGTATTTAACGGAATAGCATTACACGGAGATAAGGATTTTGATGCAAAACAGTTTATATTATTGAGTATTACTCCGGTATTCTCCACTATGGTTATTTTTGCGATCAGTCTTTTTGTATCGACCTTTACCCACAAAACCAAAAAGGTTTTCGGTATCGGTCTGGGAATTGTGTTTGCAAGCTATTTTCTGAATATGATCTCTGAAATGAGCGACAAAACAGAATTCCTGAAATATATATCGGTTTTTACGCTGGCTGATATCCGAAATGTAATTTCTAAAACTGAGATCAATCCGATCATACTGATCGTGACATTCGTTCTGACAGCTTCGTTTATAGCACTGTCAGTTGTAAGGTACGAGAAAAAAGAACTGGTTTAGTTTATTGCATGGTGCTGCGTCAGACGTGAATATTTTATTTTAAAAAAGATGTGGACTTTAGGATGAATATGTTATATAATAACAGTATATGTCCGTATCAAAGCTGAAAACGGCTTCTGTGCAGCGGGCAGCTATAACGGAAGCACCCCCGCAGAGGTGTACATTTTATAATAGACTTACTGGGAAACTGGAGGAGTGCCGGATTTCGCAGGATATTTTGTGTCGGACAATGTGTATCGAACGCCGCTGTACTTTGTGTACTGCAAGTGAGAGACACGCAGTCCGGCGCAGAAAAGACAAGAAAGATGGTGCTTCGCAAGATTCCGAGGAAGTCTGATGATATCAGATTAAACCGAAGGGAAGATACGATCATGAAGAATACAGCAAAGGCTCTTACGGCTGCCGTTCTTACGGCAGTGCTGGCTTGTTCGGCAGCAGGATGCAGCACCACATCGACCTCGTGGAGCTTTAAGACAAAGGATGCTACGATCACTAACGGCGAATGGATTTTTGCTACCTACAGCAAATACAACGAGGCTCTCGGAGAAATTCAGGAGCAGAACACTGCCGATGCGGAAAGCTCTGAATCCTCAACACCGGAAGTGAATGTCAATACCGCTGAGATCGACGGCAAAAAAGCGATCGACTGGATTTATGACGAAGCAAAGAAGTTCTGTGTAAGGCAGCTCCTGCTGGAAAAGCTGGTAAAGGAAAACGGTGTGGAGATCGATGAGGATGAGCTCGCTTCTACCCAGAATATCTATATTTCCTATTACTATTCGGGCGGCAAGGATTTTTATGAGAAGCTGGGAGTAGGTGAACAGAGCTTTGCCGACTATGTTGCAAGGCCTGACTATCTCTCCGATAAGCTGTTTCTGAATCTGTACAGCGAAGGCGGCGCATTCGCTGTAAGTGATGAGGAGCTTTTCAAGTATTTTACCGATAACTATACGGACTATTTCTACATCAGTTGTCCGCTTACTACCATGGACGACGAAACAGAAGCCACTGTTGCGATCTCTGATGAGAAAAAGGAAACAATCGAAACCAACCTCAACAAGTACCGCGTGATGCTCAATAACGAGAATGCTACCAGAAGTGATGTCACAGCAGCATATCAGGAGGATTTCGGCACAGAAACGGATCCTACGGTACACGCTACAACGATTCTGGAGGATTCCACTCTGTCTGAGGAGCTCAAGGTCGCTGTCGGTGAACTGGAGGAGGGAAAGGCTGTTGTCAAGGAGATCGGCGATAATCTGTATCTCATCTATAGGGGTGTAATTGCCGACCAGACCGAAAACATCAAGCCGCAAAACGATATTGACCCCACAGACAGTGATGCTCTTGCAAGAGAAAGTCTGCTCCATAAGATGAGGGACGAGGAATATAAGACTTATCTCGAAGAACAGGAAGCTAAGCTGACGTATGACGAAAACGCAGCCTGCCTTTCTAAATATTCCGTTCAGAGAACCATTGATATTATAAAGGCGGACAGCAGTAATTAACAGGTACAGAATAAACGAATAACCCGACAGGACAGGCGTGCTTTGATGCGGTGTCTGCCTGTCGGGTTTATTTTATAAAAACCATTACAGGAAATTGACATCGCCGGCAGGATAGGGTACAATATAAAGTATAATTTTATGATAATCGGGTGTTGTTATGGGGAGTTATCTGAGAAGAACATGGGCAGAGGTCGATATAGACGCTGTCAAGCATAATTTTGATGAAATACGCAGGGCAGTTGACCCCAAAGCAAAGATCATGTGCGTGATCAAGGCGGACGCTTACGGCCACGGCGCGGTATTTCTGGGCAAGCTGTATGAAAAGACAGGTGCATCGTACTTTGCGGTTTCCAATCTTGAGGAAGCCGTACAACTGAGAGAAAACGGCATTAAGCTGCCGATCCTGATTCTCGGCTTTACGCCGGCACATCTTGCGCAGGTGTTGGCAGTACATCATATCAGTCAGGCGGTCTTTTCCGAGGACTATGCGCG
>CADCPT010000191.1 GCA_902803385.1 uncultured Ruminococcus sp. | reverse complement strand
GGCTCATCCCGATTTTCTGCTCTTTCCTTGGATGAAAAGGAAGTGTCCTCCGGGAAGATCTCGTCAAATGACATCTCTGTTATATTGCGCTTGTCCACAGAATGACACCTCCGTCAAGTGAAAACATATCAGTTCATCATTGCAAGAGGAGCGAGTATCGCGGTGAAGATACCAAATATAAGGGGAAGAATGATCGTGATAACGCCGATCAGCAAAGCTATGCCGGAAATAACTGTTCCGCCGATAGATGTGATAAAGCCGACAAGCTCCTCTGTTCTTCTGGGAAGGCCTGCTTCAGCAGTAGCCTTTTTGGATTTCATTGCAAGGAAAATACCTGCGATACCTGCACCGAGACCAATGAGAGCTGTCGGGCTGAAAAATACTGAAACGATGCCGAGGATAAGAGCTACCATTGCATTGCTCTTGCCGGGGTCAACAGGCTGTACCGGCTGCTGATATACCGGCTGCTGATATACCGGCTGCTGATATACGGGCTGCTGGTATACGGGCTGCTGGGGAGCTGCATACTGCTGCTGCGGCTGTACAGGCTGCTGGGGAGCCGGTGCCGGTGCATCGTACTGAGCCTGAGGCTCAACAACAGGGATCTCATTTACTGTATAGGGCTCTGCTGCCGGCTCTGACTGTGAAACAGTTTCGGTAACTGCTGCAGTGTTTTCTTCTACTGCAGGGATCTCACCGGTGGGCTGGTTATCAACTGCAGGTGCGACCTTTGTTCCACAGAATGTGCAGAAAAGGGTACCCTCTGAAAGCTCGGCTCCGCAAGAAAGACATTTCATAATAAACTACCTCCATTTTTTTATTGGATCACATGCATATAGTATCACAAATGAAAAAAAGTGTCAAATGAATTATTATGCGGATTCCGGCTGTATTATTGTATATTTTGCATATACAATTTCAGCCGATCGTCTAAAAGCATCGCGCGCCTTCCTTACGGCGCACTTAGTTATAGTGTTTTTTCATATATGCCGGGCTAAAAATGATTTACAGGGCATAATGGCGGCTTCGCCGCCATTATGCCCTGTAATACCAGTAGAAGCGCCCCAAAGCTTATGCTTCGTTCTTTTTGCTTTCCTTCTGCGCCTTGATGACCTTGAGACGTGAGAACTCTTCTCTGTCCTTTTCGTCAAGAGCGTCAGTAATAAACTTGACTCCCTCTTCAAAGCGCGGTATCATAATGTTTTTAAGAGCGTTTGCTCTTTTCTGGGTCTTTTTTATTGCATCTGCAAGACGGTATACGCTGTTTTCCACCTCTGCAAGCTCTGCTGTAAGAAGCTTGACCTCATGAAAGCAGTAGTATGCCTCGTCAATAGCGGAATTCGTCGTCTGCATGCCGTAATACAGCCCCGGGTTTTCGTCAGCCTCGATAGTAACGATAGGCACCTCAACACCCATTACCGAGCGGTATGACAGACGAAGCGAATCCTCCTCGGGAATAGAGGAAGCGATATCGTCAATAAACCCCATTTTGACATTCGCCCTTTGAAGCGCAAGATAGGCCTTGCTGTATGTAACGTCTATCTTATCCTGTATCTCAGACGCCCTGTCAATAAGGGTCATCATTTCGCGGACAAGGATATTTCGTTTTTTGTCGAGCAGCTCATAGCCGTTTCTGGCAAGAGACAGGGATTTTTTATAGGCAATAAGGTTGCCTTTTGTTGGTACCGCCTGTACCGCCATAATGCTCTACCTCCGGTTTCAGTCGTCTGTATCGTTTTCTTCTGACTTATCACTGGCAAAGACATCGAAGCTAATCGAATCGGTGTCGGAAATATAGAATTCATCAAGAAGCTCATCATCAACACGGTCAAGCTCTGTTCTCGGCAGAGTGGAAAGAAGCTTCCAGCCAAGGTCAAGGCTCTGCTCGATCGTGCGGTTTTCGGTATAGCCCTGGTTAACAAAATACTGTTCAAAGAGCTTACCGAACTGCATATACTTCTTATCAACAGGCGAAAGCTCTTCTTCGCCGATAACGCTTGCAAGAGAACGCGCATCCTGAACTCTTGCATAGGCGGCAAAAAGCTGATTTGCAAGCGCCTGATGATCCGAGCGTGTATAGCCCTCTCCGATGCCGTCCTTCATCAGACGCGAAAGCGAAGGAAGAACGGATACCGGCGGATAAATGCCGGAGCCCTCAAGAGCACGGTCAAGAACTATCTGTCCCTCTGTGATATATCCTGTAAGGTCGGGAACAGGGTGGGTGATATCATCGTTCGGCATTGTAAGTATCGGTATCTGCGTTACGGAACCGCTGCTTCCCTTAACCATACCTGCGCGCTCGTAAAGAGAAGCAAGGTCTGAATAAAGATATCCCGGATAACCCTTTCTTCCGGGGATCTCGCCCTTTGAGGATGAGAATTCACGAAGAGCCTCGGCATATGATGTCATATCAGTCATAATGACGAGAACATGCATGTTACATTCAAACGCAAGGTATTCTGCCGCTGTAAGCGCGCAGCGCGGTGTAAGCGTTCTTTCGATGATAGGGTCATTCGCAAGGTTCAGGAACATTACTACCCTTGAAAGAACTCCGCTTTCATCAAAGCTGCGGCGGAAATAATCCGCAACATCGTTTTTAACGCCCATTGCGGCAAATACGATACCGAACTTGTTGTCATCACTGTCAGAGATCTTTGCCTGACGGACTATCTGTACCGCAAGCTCGTTATGCTTCATACCTGAACCTGAGAATATCGGAAGCTTCTGTCCTCTGATAAGTGTAGTAAGGGTGTCTATCGTAGAAATACCGGTATTGATATAGTTACGGGGATATATCCTCGAGACAGGATTCATAGGCGTGCCGTTGATATTGGCTCTTTTTTCGGGATAAACTTCCCCGAAGCCGTCTATCGGTACGCCGGCTCCGCTGAAAACACGTCCCATTATTTCGGGAGAAAGTGCCAGCTCCATCGGGCGACATTTCAGACGTGTACGGGTATTATCAAGAGAAATGGATTTTGTACCTTCAAAGACCTGAACAACGACCCTTTCTCCGTCTATCTGAACTATCCTTCCGTGACGGCTGCTGCCGTTTTCAAGTCGGATATCGACCATTTCCTCAAATGAAGCACCCTTGACTCCGTCGAGAACGATAAGGGAACCGTTGATCTCCTTTACGCCAACATAATCAAGAATCATTTATGATATTCACTCCTAACTCAGCCGCCGGCTGTCAGCTCCGGCAAATTATTTTAACAAATCAGTTCAATGCAATGGTCGCCAGCTTTTCGTCGATCTCTCTGATAAGATCATCGAACATCTCCGGCTTGTCATTCGGGATATCATACTTCATCTTTGCAAGACGCTCAAAAAGCCCCAGCTCGTCGATGCGCGATATCGGAATCGCCTTTGCGATAATACTCCTTGATCTGTTGTAAAGGTGAAGTATCGCTTTCATCATAAGCTTCTGCTTTTCGAGGGGAACGAAGGTGTCATCCTTATGGAAGGCATTCTGCTGAAGGAAGCCGACTCTTATTGCCTTTGCCGTTTCTATTACAAGCTTCTGGTCATCCGGAAGAACATCGGCGCCGATAAGCTTTACTATCTCCATAAGCTGATTCTCCTCATGAAGAAGCGTGGTGATCTTGTTTCTGTATTTTATAAAATCCTCACCGACATGCTCGCGGTACCACGGATCAAGATCGGTGAAATACTCGCAGTAGCTGTCCATCCAGTTTATCGCGGGATAATGTCTCGCATAGGCAAGCGATTTATCCAGCGCCCAGAAGCATCTTGTGAATCTCTTTGTATTCTGTGTGACAGGCTCGGAAAAGTCGCTGCCCTGAGGTGATACTGCACCGATGATCGTAACTGAGCCTTCTCCGCCGCAAAGAGCCTCAACTCTTCCGGCACGCTCGTAGAATTCCGAAAGCCTTGAGGGGAGATATGCCGGGAAGCCTTCTTCGGCAGGCATTTCCTCAAGTCGTCCCGATATCTCACGCAGAGCCTCTGCCCAACGCGAAGTCGAATCCGCCATAATAGCTACATGGTAGCCCATATCGCGATAATACTCTGCAAGTGTAAGTCCCGTATAGATAGACGCTTCACGTGCGGCGACAGGCATATTCGAGGTGTTTGCGATAAGCACCGTTCTGTCCGTCATGGGTCTGCCCGATTTCGGGTCAACAAGCTCGGAGAATTCCTCAAGCACCTGGCTCATTTCGTTTCCGCGCTCGCCGCAGCCGACATATACGATTATATCGGCATCACACCATTTTGCAAGCTGGTGCTGGTTCATCGTCTTGCCTGTACCGAAGCCTCCGGGTATTGCCGCTGTACCGCCCTTTGCTATCGGGAACATGGTATCCATTACTCTCTGCCCGGTAATGAGAGGAACAGTTGCAGGCAGTCTCTGAGCCGAGGGTCTTGCCTGTCTTATAGGCCACTCCTGACAGAGCGTAAGCTCATGCTCTGTGCCCTTTTTATCCTTGATCGTGACTATAGTGTCCCTGAGCCTGTATTTTCCGCTCGGCTGAACGCTTGTTACCACACCTGAAAGCATGGGCGGCACCAGGAAGCGATGCTCTATTATCGCGGTTTCGGGGCAGGTCGCATATATCATTCCGCCCTTCAGCTCATCTCCCACCTTTACCTTTATCTTGACGTTCCAGTGTCTGTTAAGATCAAGCGGAGAGACTGCGGAGCCTCTTGAAATAAACGAACCGCTTTCCTCCTCGATAGCCTTCAGAGGACGTTCGATGCCGTCGAATATATTATCAAGAATACCGGGGCCGAGAAGAACGTTCATAGGTGCGCCGGAGCCCACAACAGGATCTCCGGGCATAAGTCCCGTAGTCTCCTCATAGACCTGAACGGTAGTATATTCATCATTTATTCCGATTATCTCACCGACAAGACGGGCCTTTCCGACATAAACCATTTCCATCATGGAAAAGCTTCTTGTGTTCCTGACGGTAACGACCGGGCCGTTAATACCGTAAATTACATCAGTTTCTGCCATTATGATCTCCCATCTTTCCGTTTATTAGCTGACTTTAAGCCCTGAATTCTCGCAGAACCATTCGCGCTGCTGCATCAGGCGGCTGTCCAGAGTTTCATCGGCAAGCAGACCGAGACTGCGGCTCTCGCCTATAATACCGCCTATCTCGATATCTTCATATGCATCGACCCTGCATTCCTTTCCGAAGGCCTTGACAATAGCCTTTTCAAAGCCGAGATCCTGCTTTCGTACATAAAGCACGACGTCCGGCGCATCGAGATATTTTGCTATCTCCTCAGCGCTTTTTTCAAGCATTGACTTATAAGCGTCGGT
>CADCPT010000190.1 GCA_902803385.1 uncultured Ruminococcus sp. | reverse complement strand
TCATAGTCAGTCGCCGCGGCGCACTTTTTATAGTGTTTTTTCAGGGGTGCCAGGCGCTTTGCGCCTGGCACCCCTGAAAAAACAAATATTTAACAGCCCGGTCGCGCCGAAAGGCGCGGTCGGGCAGACGGCGCCGCAGGGTAGGCGCACTCTTTCGTTTTATTTGCTTCGTTTCCTGAGCACAAGCACTATCGCCGCCGCAGCCACTGCCGCCGCAAGCGTGAGGCTGACAAACGGCACAAAGCCGTAATCCGCGCTCGATACAGGCTCGGCACTCGCCTGTGATATTTCAGAGGCAGGAGAGGATGCCGCGTCATAGCTTTTTCCCTCCGAAGCGGACGAAGCTTCTGTTCCGGAAGAAGTGTCAGAGGAGCCTTCGATCCGCTCAATAGTTCCGGTCTGTTCCGCACTGCTTTCCTTGTCTGTGTTATCGTCAGCGGGCACGCTGCTTTCTGCTTTGTCGCTCTTGCTGCTTTCGTCAGGCTTGCTTTCACCGGGGCTTTCTTCCGGCTCTTTTTCGCTGCCGTACTCCGTGCCGTCGCTGTCGGCTATCAGTGTTTCATATACCCCGTCGCCGTCCTTGTCAACATACACTCCAAGCGTGTCGCTGTCTACAGCCATGAATTTTACCGAGGGGTAGTCGGTGGAGAAGGTGGCGGAGCAACCTTCAACAGAATCATCAACTTCTACAACTAAGCTATTAAAACCGTTTTTATTATCAAGAACAGCTCCATCTTCAACCATTTTAAGTATGGAGTTACATTTTCCCTTTCCGGAAACAGATACTGTAGACCATTTAAAATTTTTTAATGGTTCATCGTAGGTTACGCTATAGTAGTACTCACCGTTGTTGTTATTAAACCTTATCCATCCAGAAGTACTGATTTCAGAATCTACACAATCATCAGCCTTCACTATATATAAATAATTATCCAAAATGCAACGATAGTGAAGATCTCCGTTTTTTGCCTGTATTAAATATTCATCTTTACTATCAGGAAGAGTAGTCCAGATCATAGTTCTATTACCTGAATATCCAGGTATTGTAAACATTTTTATCGGCATATTCCCCGAATAAGATAATCCGCAGAATCTTACACTGCAATCATCCGAACTAATGCTTTCAATCTGTGATATATACGTGTCAATATATTTTCCGGTATAATCCTTGCTTATGGTTTTGTTTATTTTTGATTCGAGGTTTATTAAATCAATGGTACTGCAATCCGACAAAACATATTCCAACATTTTACTCTCTTTTCCTTCCGAAGATTTGAATACGCCGTATTTTGTATTATCAACGCTGGAATTAACAGACAAATCATTGTAGCACCAATCAGTATAATCTTCTGATACATACATAAAAGATTCTTTATTGAGGTTAGGGTTATAAACCGGTAAGCAATATTTATATATTCTATCATTGTTTATTCTATAATTCCCCTCTGAAAGTCCGTAAATTAACAAAGCATGAGAATAAGTATAAACACTATAGAAGTAATAGTTTTTGCCGTTTTTATCTATAGCAGGTAAAACAGAGTAGTCGTTTTCTGTTTCATTATCACTGAATGTAAAATCATCTCTTATTACATATTCCGACTCAGGAGTTTTGATTTTAAATAGTCCTGAATCATCATCTTCAATAATCGAAGATGTAAAATCCACTATGTTTCCTTCTTCTGACATCCAGTAATGATTATGTATTAACTCTTGATAATCAGATACCCTTTCTTCAAATGCCATTTGACTTCTTACATAGGCTGAATATTCATTTGGCACATAGTTGTTCCAATCTATTACGATTAGTATCGGAACTCCTCTATGCTGTATGGTTCTTGCTTCATTGATCAAGTGCTTAATACTTTTCAGATCATTAATCCTGTTTATATGATTCAAGTCAGATATATGATCTGAATCTGCTTTATAATTATTTATAAAGTCCGGTAAGAATTGAGTTAGTTGGTAAAAATTGATCAAGCTTGTTATTCTTTTATCATTTTTAGGATAATCCAAATCATATAAACATCTTGCATCGTTATCCCAATTATTTAAATGCAATGAGCCTTTCACATCAATTTCCCCCTTTGATACAAAATGATAAAACAGTATTTCAGGTTATAGTTTAAGTATAGCTTAACAGAAATAACAATGTCAATGCTTTCGGGCAAACAAAGGCTGTTTACTTTGTGCACCCTGCGGCGCACTTATTTATAGTGTTTTTTCAGGGGCATCCGGCGCTGACCCAACGCCCGACCGCGCCTTCGGCACGACCGGGCTATTAAAAATTGTTTTTTAGAGGTGCCGCGAGCTTCGCTCGCGGCACCTCTAAAAAAACACTATTAAAAAAAACACTATAATAAAAGTGCGCCGCCGGGTACATAAAAACAGGGAACACCGGCGGGCTTGCCGCCAATGTTCCCTGAAAATATTATCAGTTTTCTGCTGCGTCAGCAATGACCTTCTGCGCTATCATAGCCGGAGCTTCTTCATATCTTTCAAACTTGAAGGTGAAGTAGCCTCTGCCCTGGGTGCACTGGCGGATAAATGTGGAGAAATCGCTCATTTCTGCCTGAGGCACCTCAGCCTCTATCTCCTGCATTCCGTCGTCGGCCTGGTTCATACCCATTACTCTGCCGCGGCGCTTGGTGATCTCGCCCATGATATCTCCCATGTTGTCGCCGGGAACAACAGCCTTCAGCGTTCCGACAGGCTCGAGCAGAACGGGGCTTGCCTTAGGCATACCGTCTTTATATGCGAGGGAAGCTGCTGTCTTGAAGGACATTTCGGAGGAGTCTACCGGGTGGTAGGAGCCGTCGTAAAGAACAGCCTTGAGTCCGACTACGGGATATCCTGCGAGAGGACCCTTTGCGATGCTTTCTCTCAGACCCTTCTCAACAGCCGGGAAGAAGCCCTTGGGAACTGCGCCGCCGACGACCTGCTCTTCAAATACCATTGAATCGCTGTCGCAGGGGGAGAATTCTATCCATACATCGCCGAACTGTCCGTGACCGCCGGTCTGCTTCTTGTATCTGCCCTGTACCTTTACGGGCTTGCGGATCGTCTCTCTGTATGCTACCTTCGGCTTTGACAGAACAACGTCAACGCCGTATTTTGATTTCAGCTTTGATACTACAACATCAAGATGCTGCTCGCCGAGGCCGGAGATTATCATCTGGTGTGTTTCCACATTGCTTTCAAACTTGATCGTGGGATCCTCTTCGCTGAGTCTCTGTACGCCCTGAGCGACCTTGTCCTCTTCGCCCTTCGTCTTGGGTGATATTGCCATTGAAAGTGAGGGCTGGGGATAATCAACGCCTTCAAGGGTTATCTTGCGGAGCGGAGAGCAGAGGGTGTCTCCGGTATTGACCGAGCTGAGCTTTGCTGCGCATCCGATATCGCCTGCGCCGATATATGCGGCGTCTTCAAGCTTTTTGCCGCGGGCGAACATTACCTTGGAAAGCTTTTCGGCAGAGCCTGTTCTCATATTGACAAGAGCTGTATCGGGGCCTACCTTGCCGGAGATGACCTTGAAATAGGAAAGCTTGCCTACGAACGGGTCGGCAACGGTCTTGAATACAACAGCGGCAGCAGCGCCGTCTTCGTTTACGCTGAGCTCAACGGGTTCGCCGTCGATATCGGCGCCGACCTCGCCTGCTTTGTCTGCGGCGCTTGGCGCCAGCCAGCTGAGGCCGTTGAGAAGCTGCTCTACACCGTAGGTGAGAAGAGCGTCGCCGCAGAATACGGGGCTGATGCTTCCGTTCTTTACGCCCTGGCTTACGCCGACTATTATCTCCTCAGGTGTGAATTCCTCGCCGGAGAAGTATTTTTCAAACATTTCATCGCTTGTTTCCGCAACAGCCTCGCATATAGCGGTGCGGAGGCCTTCAAGGCGGTCGCCCATATCGGGCAGCGGAACGACTGTAGCCTTGCCGTCAACATACTTATATGCCTTGTATTCGAGGAGGTTGACATAGCAGTCAGCCTGACCGTCAACGATATAAGGAACAACTACCGGGCATACCGATGGGCCGAAGGAAGACTTCAGGCTCTCAAATACACGATAGAAACGCGCGCTTTCATCGCAAAGACCGTTTACAAAGAAGATCTTTGTCAGTCCGCGTTTGTTCGCAGCCTTTACAGCCTTTTCGGTACCTACCGCAACGCCGCTTTTGCCGGAAACTGTGATGAGCACGGAATCTGCAGCTCTTGCCGCCTCATACAGACCGCCCTCAAAATCGAAAAGACCGGGAGCGTCTATCAGGTTGATCTTCTTGCTTTTCCATTCTATCGGTGCAATGCATGCCTGTACAGAGGTCTTGCGCTTGATCTCTTCCGGATCGAAGTCGCATATAGTGTTGCCGTCGCTTACCTTTCCGAGCCTGTCGGAGCCGCCGCAAAGCCAGATCATAGCTTCTGCCAAAGAGGTCTTGCCGGAGCCGCTGTGGCCTGCTATAGCAATATTCATGATATTTTTTGCGCTGTACTGTTTCATTGGTTGATGTTCCTCCTTTAATATTTATGGTAATGGTATAAAAATAATCTACGTATTTGTGATTTTTTAACCACTGTACCCAATTATATACTATCGCGGCCACGATTACAAGTATTAAAGCAATTATTTTTAAAATATTCATAAAATAGTGCGGTGTAAAAAGGTGCGCCTAACCTGCGGCGCCGGCGTGCCGCCGGTGTCAAATCGCGCTGTCGCTCACTGCGTTCGCTCTGTTCTGTACGACTGATCGCCCGACCGTTGCTGCGCAACGACCGGGCGATTTTAAGACTTGTTTTTTCAGAGGTGCCGCGAGCAAAGCTCGCGGCACCTCTGAAAAAACACTAT
>CADCPT010000189.1 GCA_902803385.1 uncultured Ruminococcus sp. | reverse complement strand
CGGAAAAGGCTATTCAACGGAATTCAAGGAAATCTACTTGAACGCAAAACATAATTCTACTATATTCAATTCCTTGTGAATTCAAACTCGGAGTCAGATTATTATATTCTGACTCCGTGTTTTTCAATACGCTTCACTTTTGACGCTTACTCCGCTTGATATGGTGCGGCGTTATTAGGCAGTTACTAGAAAACAACCGCCTGTCATCGGAATTTCAAATCCAAATCGACAAGCGGTTTGCTTTCATTAACCCTAACAGGTCTATAGATTTACTTGAAGCTGTTATGCTATTTAACTTTCATTTAGACAGACATAGCATTATTTGGAAAAGATACATAATTATTTTATTTTTCTTTTACGATACCTAAAACAGAATACCATTGCAGAAGATGAAACCACAAACAAAACAACCATAAAAATCCCAGGATTACTATCACCAGTTGCAGGTGAGTTATTGTTCGGATTTACAGTTGGACTGCTACTCGGCTCGCCACTTGGGTCATTACTAGGTTCATCACTTGGCTGATTGCTTGGCTTATCGCTAGGATCGTCACTTGGTTCGTTGCTTGACTCATCGCTAGGATCATCACTCGGTTCGTCACTTGGATCATCGCTGGGATCATCACTCGGCTTGTCACTGCCACCGTTACTATCAGATATCAATGTTTCATACACACCATCACCATCGTTATCAATATACGCACCAAGAGTATCGTTATCAACAGCCATAAATTTTACAGAATCTTTATCTGTGCTGAAATTCAGTGAAACTTCATTATTTCTGTTGTTAGCTGTCGTTTTAACATCTTTCAGATTATCGCTTGTAAGTATTATTCCATCTGAAACCACTTGAAGTGATGAACTATTTGCATTCTGACCAGAGGTTCTGACTGTGTACCAAGGCAAACTACAACCTTCGTTAAATGTTACACCAAGAGTATAATGATCATTGTTTGATTGTAAACTTATTTTTCCAGTTGGATCTGCAATAGCTTTATTTCCTGAATCTGCTTTCACAACAAACAAATAGTTAGTTAAGTTTACAGAAGAATTAATTATTCCACTTCCAGATAAGGGCTTTAACGTAATCGGTTCATCCGTTGGCAGATTTTCTGGAATGAATATAATGCGTTCACCATCGTTATCTTTACCATCAGCACTAATTCCTGGTAGTGTAATTACATTATAATCATCGTTTCCTATTGTGCTTAATCCATTAATAGAAACAGAATTGTTAGTTGTTGAAATATTTACTGAAGAATTAGTATGATCTTGTATAAATCTTCTGTTATAGTTTTTCAAAACAACATAATCGGCATCTGTTTCTGGATTTCTTATGTTTAATGTTCCAATATCCGACAGAATTGCACCCATCCATTTTACTTCTCTATTATCAGAATACTTTATTACATTGTTTGACCCACCAGAAACTGTTGACATTTCGTGATAATACCAATTATTATAATCTTCAGATATATAGAGATAAGTATAAGTGGATTTGTTTGGATCACAAACAGAAATCCTATACTTGTATGCTTGACCGTTCTCCGCTTCAAATGAACCTATATCAACATCATAAGCAACAATTTGATGTCCACTTGATTTATATCGATAAAGTGTAAGTTCATGTTCATCGTTTTTAAGTATTATTTTATTTCCGTTTTCCTTGTACTTAATGGAATAGTTTGCAGAAGATCCGTCATATCCAAAGTCAATGGTATCATCTCCAAGTAAACCGCCATCGGTCAATGTGTTAAGCTCGTCTTCTGAGAAAAGAAAAAATGCACCATTTCCATCTGTCCACTGATTATCTTCAGACAATAGGTTTCTTCTATCATTAAAAGTAAAAGTGGAGTATTTTTTGTCAGTTACTTTATGACACCATGAAAATCCAACAGTTACAGGCATACCGCCTTGTTTAACTTTTTGTGCTTCAAAAACCAATTGTTGTAGCCAATCGGATTCATTTGAAGTTTGAGCAAAGTTGTCGTATAAATCAACTATATCTGGCATTTTTTGCGAAAGATGGAAAAAGTTGATTATATTTGTTACTGAATCTGAATCTTTTGGCTTTTTCAAATCATGTGCCACCTCAGCATTACTAGTATATCTTTCAGGAGTTAGATAACCAGTTTTTATGAGTGATACAACTGAACTCATTCCATAACAAGAACCGACCCATTCGCTGTCACGATAATCCGCAATATTCTGTACAACTGTAGGAGCTAAATCGTTTGTAAGTATATTAAAGTATTCATCTGAAATACGATATTTATTTTCTTGGAACATCCCAATAAAATCTGATGATTGATTGATAAATCCAAGATTATCTAAACCAGTCCACGAGCCAAATATGTTTTTCTCACCCCAAAGAATTCTATTGTCAGCCTCAAACATATCTCGCTCTGGGACGGTTATGTATTTCTGAATGGTTTTTTCCTCTATACCATCTGCACCGCAAACAATTTTTATTAAATGAGTTCCAATGGGGATATTTCCAGGTATGTTTATATTCCATCCTACTTGCTGTATGTCTGAAATGTTGAGTACATCGTATTTATAAGCTTTTTGACTTCCTTCTGCAAGTGACATACTTTCCGGCAAGTCAATGCGGATATACACATTATTAGCCTCTGCTTCACCTATATTTTCAAGATAGGAAGTTATAGCAAGAGGGAGATATACTGTCTCTCTTTTTCTGAAATCAAAAGCGGTAGCAGTAACTGAATTATCTCCATAAACACTTATTGCTAATGGCGGAAGTAAATCTTGTGTTAGTTGACTGAGGCCATAATAAGTTTTGTATGTACGGCTTGCACCTGAAACTAATTCTGTTTCATTCCATGTAATCGTAACAGCACTGTCACCGTTGTTTCTTCCATCGGTAACAATATAGTCCCATGATGTTTCTGCAACGCCTCCACCGCCCAACAAGTTACCCCAATGGGCAAACTGTACTTTGTCAGGCTTCAGATCTTCCCCTCTGATAAATGTTCCCTGAGAAACAACAGTTGGTTCTGTCAAACTATCGAACGCTTGCCAGTATTGAGGTATATTTTCTCCTGTAAATTCTGTTTCTGTTGTGACACTTCCTGTACCTTGCACTCTAAAAGGTGCATGATCATTACTACCAAGCATGGTATCTAGCATTATCCTTGTGCCAACATTATGCGAAACAGAATCATTATTTTTTACGACATACTTTATTTCCATAACATCTTCTTTATCAGTTGAGACATTATTTACAAAAGACAAAGTCTGTGTTATCTCAAGATTGTTGATAATCTGTGTCGATACACACGATTTTTCACTAGCATTAAATGTAGGGGATATTTCCAGTCCATTTTTACCGTAGATATAGGATTCTCCATCTATTCTTATTGTAGTATATGAAGTACCAACATCATCTGGAAAACCATATAACAACTTCTTATCATTGTCTGTGTCTCTTGAAAGATCTCCTCCGGTTGTTCCAAGAACAAATCTACCGTTGTCAGCAGTTACCAGTTTAATGTACTCGTTGCTCATTGAATTTTCTTCTACTGTAACCGCCGATGATTCTTCCGTTGCATATACAGTTGAATTCATCAAATTAGGGCTTGCTATACCCAACCCTCCAATTGTTACACATGAGGTCAAAGCAACAGCAAGTACCTTTTTCATAAAAGCATTTTTACTTCGCATATTATTCTCCTCTCTTGAAATCGATTATGTTTCTTG
>CADCPT010000188.1 GCA_902803385.1 uncultured Ruminococcus sp. | reverse complement strand
TTAATAGTATCGCAGTCAATACGAGAACTCCGTTTTACAGGCAAATAATCACTTGTAAAACGTTACATATATGCAGAAATAAGCTCCCGACAATGAAAAGTCTGGACAAATAAACTCAGTATTCATGTGGGTTTCAGGCTATCAAGCATAGAATTTGCGACCGAATAAAGAGAACAAGCAAAGAAATTCAGGGCTTCCATAGTAAATGGGAGTCCTGAATTTCTTTGCTTGACCGTATAAAAGCAGAATAGCGAAAGACACCAATTGCACCTGTTCTATTACCTACAGCAAATGAGAATTTATCATATTGCATATCCGGAATCTCGCCTGAACATAGCAGAAAAAATCCTTTCTGCTGCCGGCTGATAAGAGAATTGTTCAGGATCAGGTGTCTTTAAACTGAACAATGTTTTTTATTGTATTCAGGGGCTACCGCACTGCGTTTATTTTACGCTTGTGCGACAGCCCCATATATTATTATGGATATTATCAGTTATGATCCTGCAAAGCATCAAAGCCTGTCTCGCCTGTTCTGACTCGGACTATATCCTCAACATCGCTGATGAAGATCTTGCCGTCGCCGATGTGACCTGTGTAGATAGCCTTTACGGCAGTATCTACTACCGTCTTTACGGGAACCTTGCAGACTACGATATCCACCTGGATCTTCGGCAGGAGGTTCATTTCTACCTCGACGCCTCTGTAGTATTCAGTCTTGCCGCCCTGCACACCGCAGCCGAGAACCTGAGTAACTGTCATACCTGTTACGCCGATCTCAGACATAGCTGTATTGAGGTCAGTGAATTTGCTCTGCTTTGTGATGATAGTAACTCTTGTGAACTTAACGCCGTCAGATGTTTCTGCTGAATGCTCCTTCTTCTTGAGCGTGATCTCTACAGCCTTCTCCGGCGGAACTTCGCCGTCTTTGAATTCTTCGCTCGTATCGCCTGTAAGAACCTGCGGTACCTGCATGAAATCAGCGTATGCGCCGGAAAGACCATGCTCGGTAAGGTCAAGACCTCTGACCTCTTCTTCCTTTGAAGCACGAAGACCGATAGTCTTTTTCAGTGCAAAGAAAACAATGGTCATAAGAACTGCTGTATATACGCCTATGCAGAGGATGCCGAGAGCCTGCTTGCCAAGCTGTGTGAATCCGCCGCCGTAAAGGAGACCTAAGGTGCCTTCGTCCTTTGAAAAGATACCTACTGCGAGTGTGCCCCAGATACCGTTGCACATATGGACTGCTACAGCACCAACAGGGTCATCCACCTTAAGCTTGCTGTCAACTACCTCAACAGCAATTACTACGAGTATGCCGGCAACTATGCCTATGATAAGTGAGCCGAGGATATCGACCGTATGACATCCTGCAGTGATAGCAACAAGACCTGCCAGAGAACCGTTAAGCGACATTGATACATCGGGCTTGCCGTTTTTGATCCATGTATAGATCATTGTTGCGCATGTAGCAGCCGCCGGAGCGACTGTTGTTGTTGCGAAGATCTGTGCAAGCTGTGTAACATCTGTTGCAGCAGCTCCGTTGAAGCCGTACCAGCCGAACCAGAGAATGAATACTCCGAGGGCACCGAGTGTCAGGCTGTGACCGGGGATAGCACGGGGCTTGCCGTCCTTTGTATACTTGCCGATACGGGGACCGACGATTGCCGCACCGATGAGTGCGGATATACCGCCGACGGTGTGGATACAAGCCGAGCCTGCAAAGTCAACGAATCCAAGCTGTGCAAGCCAGCCCTGACTGTTCCATACCCAACCGGCTTCTATAGGATAAACGATAAGGCTGATAAGTCCGCTGTAGATACAATAGGAGATAAACTTCGTTCTTTCCGCCATTGCGCCGGAAACGATAGTCGCCGCCGTTGCGCAGAATACGAGGTTGAATACAAAGCTTGACCACGGGAAATTATTGAAATCCGTGAAGATCTGCAGGTCTGGCATACCGATGAGACCGAAAAGATAGTTTTCCGACATCATCAGACCGAAGCCGAGGAAGATGAACATTATCGTACCGATACAGAAATCCATAAGGTTCTTCATGATAATGTTACCGGCGTTCTTGGCTCTGGTGAAGCCTGTTTCAACCATTGCAAAGCCGCACTGCATAAAGAATACCAGCGCTGCGCCGATGAGGTACCATATTGCTATGGTAAAGGCATTTGACTGTTCCACTGCCTGTGTGACTACCGATTGTAAATTAGCATCCATAAAAAATACCTCCTGAATCAAAACGGCGTGTATCTGTCCGATTACGTACCTGCTTGTAACAGATCATCGGATGAAGATACACGCCATTGTGTATATAATGCTATGGAATTATCAATTCCACTTTCCATTTTTCAAATTCCACATTGATTTATACTCCGAAAAGTATCTCGCCGTATGACGGATAAGGCCAGTATTTTGCAGAGGTCTTCTGCTCCATTGCATCGCCCAGAGCTCTAAGCTCGCCCATTAGGCTGAATACTGTCTCTCTGCAGTATGTCGCTCTTTCAAGGCTGTCGGATATGCTGTTGATATCTTCCGCTGCTTCCTTCAGCTCCGCGGTTTTTCTGACGAAAGCTTCAAGATCCGCAGAAAGCATCTCTGTAAGGGATGTCTCAACATAAACCGATACTGCGGATGACAAAGCTTTTTTGGCAAGGGCTGCATCTGTCAGCTCTTTTACGAAGGAGATAACAGCTGGTGTGATGTTCTTTTCAGCCATATCCACCATTGTCAGCGCTTCGATCCTTATCTGCTTGCTGTAGCTCTCAAGCTCGATCTCGTAGCGTGAATGGATCTCTGCTTCTGAAAGGATACCGTTTTTCTCGAACAGATCAACATTCTTTCTGTCTATGATATGAGCCATTGCCTCGGGAAGTGAACGGAAATTGCAAAGCCCTCTTCTTTCTGCCTCTGCGACCCACTGCTCAGAATAATTATCGCCGTTGAAAATTATGTTCTGATGCTCGGTGAAGGTCTTTTTGACAAGCGCTTTGATAGCTGCATCAAGATCCTCTGCATCCTTAAGTTCCTCATAGAACTCCGAAAGCTCCTCTGCTACCATAGTATTCAGCATATAGTTCGGACATGCAATATTGAGGGAAGAACCGAGCGCTCTGAATTCAAACTTGTTTCCTGTAAATGCAAACGGAGATGTACGGTTTCTGTCGGAGGAGTCCTTCTTGAAATCCGGGAGCACATTTACCTTTGTCAGCATATCGGTGCTGCTGCAGCGCTTGTATTCTGTGCCGTTTACGATGGAATCCACCAGTGCACCGAGATCGTCGCCGAGATACATTGAAATGATTGCCGGAGGTGCTTCATTTGCGCCGAGTCTGTGGTCGTTTCCGGCTGACGCTACTGTCAGTCTGAGAAGATCCTGATATTCATGCACAGCCTTGACGATAGCCGCAAGGAAGAGCTGGAACTGAAGATTGCTTTCAGGTGTTTTGCCGGGATCGAGAAGGTTCTCACCGGTATTTGTGGAGATAGACCAGTTATTGTGTTTGCCTGAGCCGTTAACTCCTGCGAACGGCTTTTCATGCAGCAGACATACAAGACCGTGTCTTTCGGCAACCTTTTTCATTACTTCCATTGTCAGCTCGTTATGATCTGTTGCAATGTTTGATGTTTCGAAGATCGGTGCTAATTCGTGCTGTGACGGTGCAACCTCATTATGCTTTGTTTTGGCAAATACACCGAGCTTCCACAGCTCTTCGTCAAGGTCATTCATAAATGCCGAGACCCTTGTTTTGATGGAACCGAAATAATGATCCTCAAGCTCCTGTCCCTTCGGTGCGGGAGCACCGAAAAGTGTTCTGCCTGTATAGATCAGGTCGGGGCGCTTGTCATACATTGTTTTGTCGATAAGGAAGTATTCCTGCTCCGGTCCCACCGTGGTGGTAACTCTTGTTACATCGCTCTTGCCTAAAAGGTGAAGAACATCTGTTGCAACGGAGCTGAGTCTTTCCATTGAGCGAAGAAGCGGTGTTTTCTTATCAAGCACTTCGCCTGTGTATGAGCAGAAGGCTGTCGGGATATATAATGTCTTGTCACGGACAAATGCCGGAGATGTGGGATCCCAGGTCGTATAGCCCCTTGCCTCAAATGTGGCGCGGATACCGCCTGACGGGAAGCTTGATGCATCCGGCTCACCCTTGATAAGCTCCTTGCCGGAGAATTCCATAATAATACCGCCGCCTTCGGTGGGGAAAATAAAGCTGTCGTGCTTTTCGGCAGTCACTCCTGTCATCGGCTGGAACCAGTGCGTATAATGGGTACAGCCCATTTCAACTGCCCAGTCCTTCATTGCATTAGCTACTGCATTGGCAACGCTGATATCCAGCGGCTCACCGTTTTTTACGGTTTTCTTGAGCGTTTTATAGGTGGTACGGGGAAGACGCTCCTGCATCTTTCTGTCATCGAATACCATACTTCCGAAAAGCTCTGTAACA
>CADCPT010000187.1 GCA_902803385.1 uncultured Ruminococcus sp. | reverse complement strand
GCACTTTTATTATAGTGTTTTTTCAGAGGTGCCGCGAGCAAAGCTCGCGGCACCTCTGAAAAAACAAGTCTTAAAATAGCCCGGTCGCTGCGCAGCAGCAGCCGGGCGGACGCTATAGCTCGCTCAGCCAGTCCGGCTCGGATATTCCGCACCGGCTGCAGTATATGTCGTTTATCCATGCAAGAGTTTTCTCTCCCCAGGAATAATCATACATATATTCTCCCCTGAAGCTCTTCACCGCAGCTTCGTCAAGCTCCAGAAGCTTGTAGAAATCACAGTCTATGGCTCTGGCGTTGATAAAGCAGGCTCCCCGTATCTTTACAAACACTCCCTTTGCCCCTGCTTCCTCAAGAGTCCTGTATGCGCTTATGATAGCCTTCCGATAACGCCGTTTTGCCTTTTCATCATACACATCAGGCTCCCACAGCTTGTCAACGGCATCCTCCATTGTTACTATGCCGCCTTTTCTGTCTATACAGAGCGCCACAAGCTCCTTTGCCTTCTTGTTTGTAAAGCTTACCACAACACCGTCAACAAAAATATCGAACCTTCCGAACGTCACCGCGGAAACAGTACGGCGAATCGGTGGATTTCCTTTTCCGAAGGTGTTTTTTACCGTTTTCTCTGCCTTTTCCGTCATACATATCCCGCCCTTTCTTTTCATATCAGATACACGGCGTCCGGCTCGCCGGGCCTGTCCGCTATGTGCTATATTTTCACATTCTTCTTATATGTGATTATATCACACTCAATTTCCGGTGTCAAGACATTTGTATATTTTTTCACACAATTATTCCGTCAGACAACATATCCTCAACTATATCGCAAAGATGTAACGGGCTTGCCTGCTCATCTGCAAGAAGCTCGAAAAGCTTCTTCACGCTCTCTTTATTGCATCCTATGTCCTCCAGGTGCTCTATCCCCTCGTCTCCGGTTATCATTATCCCGAAAACCGCCGTTTTATCCCCTTCCTCGCTCACAAGCTCAGTGCTTGTCAGATAATAAACATTGCTTCCTTTTCTTTTTCTCCGGATGACTGTACTGCTCAACAAATCTATTACCCCTCGTATACTTTTATTATAATTTACATATTGTATTTGTTTTGCTCTGTAATTATATAATATCGTTCACAAAAAAGGCAATAGCACTAAAGTTGATTTTTCACATACAACAATATTCTTCTGCGATCAGGTAATATGATAGACCTTCATTACAATCTCCATTTTCCCTCTTACGCCGAGCTTGCGGCAGCTTGTAAAAAGCTCTCTTTTTACCGTACCCTCCGATATCCCGAGTGCCTGACCTATGCTTTTGCCTGTCATACCGGAAAGTGCAAGACGAACTACATTCGTTTCGCGCAGCGTGAGCATTTCAAATAAGCTGTCGTCTGCAAGCTGTTCTCCTCCTGCACATACAGCAAACACCATCATCTTTTCTATCCTGTTCTTTTCATATACAGGCACCGCGCCAACGAGAAAGCGCCCTCCCGCCCCGGACCCGATAAGGCCGAAGCGAGTAAGTCCCTGACTGAGCGCGCTGCAATACGGATATGATGATAATATGTCCTTTTTGGTTAGCATGCCGCTGTCAATAAGCTTTGACATATATGCATTTATATCGCAGAAATATTCCCTGCCCTGTCTTGTGATATCAAGCACACAAGTCCCCATAATATATCTGTCCGCAATAAGCTCTGAGTCGGCGCCTCCGCTGCCGGAAAGCTTTATCATCACATATTTATGACCGTCCGAACAAAAGGGCACAAGCTCTGCGCTTTTGTAAGCATCGGATAAAACGCCCGCGCGCATGCTCTTACCGCTGCGGGAGCAAAGCCTTATACTGCTGCGCAGCGATGCTATTATCTCCCCCGGATCTGCACCGAGATTCCTTGCCGATGCCGCCGGCGAAGAAAGCTCGGCTTTTCCTCTGTCAGTGCGCACTACCAGAACAGCCTCTCTTGCCGCGGAAACAAGGTCGAGAGTATGCCCGTTTCTTCCGCAGCTACCGTCGAATCTGCTGCCGCGGAACACCGCCAGAGGATGATCCACCTCAACTCCTATGCGCCACAATCCGTTTTCTCCGCGGCTGCGCACATAACTGTGACTGAATATCGTTCCCTTGTAGCTGTTCATTATGGAACGCACCCTTTTTTCATCCGATGCACTCAGAAATCCGCTGATGCTTCTGCCCCTGTCTTTATCCGTTAACCCTTCAAGAAAAGCATATCCTTCGTCGAAATCCTCCAGGATTATCCCGCTGTATATTTCTTTGAAGGATACCGAATAGCTGCTGATATCTGACATGACTCTTCTCCCGTTCCCGTAACGCTGATCTGCGCTGCGGATGTGTTTAGTTTGACGTATAATTATATAACGCCCAGCGCTACCGAAGCGCTATCAAAGCGCTACTTTACGGCTTATTTGTTAAATCCCGAACCTAAAACAAATAAATTCGTGTTTGTGCACAATTATTGCAAGAAATGTTTGTTGCAAACCGACAACCAAAGTACCATATTTCCATAAATTTCTGATATTTATTGATTTTTTTCCGAAAGTATATTATTATATACACAATAAATTTTAATCACTATTTTTCAGGGAGGATATGCAATGGGACTTTTTGATAAAATGCAGGAATCAGTACAGGCTGCTGCGGCAAGCCTCAGCGATGTTACCGGAGATTATGTTTCAAGCAAATCACAGACGATCACCTTCGATCAGCTTCCGGAAACGCTTGAACAGATGAAGGCTCTTCCCCAGGCTGCGCTAACAAATCCTTTTGAGGTAGCAGCACTTGTCACCTGCGCATTCTGTGTATATGCAGTTGACCAGAATGAAGGCGAACAGATGTTAAACTTCCTGAAGGGTCCCAAAGGACCTGTATCAGATTACGAAAGAAGCTTTTACAAGGACCGTTTCTCACAGTACAGATACGTACCCTTCTCTTATTTTGAAGGCGCAAAGCCGGAAAACGACTATCGTCCCGATGAACCTTACAAGATCACATTCTTTGCAGACTCATACACCTGGGCGAACGAGGGCTACTGCAAGCTGAGCGTCCGTTCCGGCGGAGCAGACAGTCCGCGTCAGATACAGCTTCGCAGAAAGGGCGACCAGTGGTTCCTCTGGGAGCAGTTCATACTTGTAGGCATCCGCGCTCCGAAAAGCGCAGATCCCTGGGCATAAGGTCATCACGCCCGACCGCGCCTTCGGCACGACCGGGCTATTAAAAATTGTTTTTTTAGGGGCTGTGAAATAATTCACGGCTCCTTCGTTATAACGGCGTGCGCCTACCCTGCGGCGCACTTTATTATAGTGTTTTTTCAGAG
>CADCPT010000186.1 GCA_902803385.1 uncultured Ruminococcus sp. | reverse complement strand
CAGTCTTCTTTATTATTATAGTTGATTTTTGGAGAAGGATATTTCAGCATTTATAAAAATTTTCAATTTTTTTATTGTATTCGGATAGATTCGTACTTCTTTTGTTGTAATATTAAGTGAAGGGAGGAAAACAAAGAAAGGTTTTCGGAAAGGAGGTCATGACTTGAATGTAAACGAGAACAATTTCGTCAAGTTATTAAGGCGAAAAAACGAAAGTGCTATGGAATATGTTATCAAAACATACGGCGGCGTGATGAAGGCGGTTATAGCAAAAATCCTCTACGCCTATCCGCAGGACGCAGAGGAATGCTTGTCCGATTGTTTTATCAAGATCTGGGAACATATAGACAGCTTTGACAGCAAAAAATGCGTTTTTTCGGGCTGGGCTTGCAGTATCGCACGCTATACTGCATTGAACAGACTGAAAGCGATAAAACGCCTTGCTCCTACAGAGGATATTGACTCACTTATACTTGCCGACAATACATCGATAACCGGCGACAGCGAATTTGATGATTTTTTTGCGGAGCTTATTTCCTGTTTAAGCGATGAAGATAAGGTTATTTTCATCAAATTGTTTTGGCAAGGATATTCGGTCGATGAAGTCGCCGCAGAAATCGGAAAAAGCCGTAATGTCATTTACAACCGCATTTCGAGAGGTAGAAAGAAAATTATAAAATTCAATCCCGGGTATTTTGGAAAGGAGATCAGGAACAATGAGTAAGGATATCTACAGATATTTTAATAACACGGTCGGCGATATACCGCAGGCTCAGCCGCTCAGCGACAGCGAGGCCGAGCATTATATGGCTGATTTCAGAAGCAAGCTGCACAGCGGCAAACGCAGAAAAAGCTCTATGCCGTTCATAACAAAAAGCATCGCGGCAGCACTGGCTGTAGCCATTATCGGAAGCGCTGTTCTATTCGGCATGAACAAAACGCAGCAGCCGTCTGAGAATCGGTTCTCCGTGTCATTGAGTGCCGCTGCAGAAACGGCGGATATACTCAAATATACCGATACGGATCACAATAACAACAGTTATAATACTCTCGGAAGCTCAGTAGGTGCAATGACGGGATTTTTTATGGATAACGGCGAGGCACTGCTGACAAAAGACGGATTCACGGATTATTTTGCCTCTTATCACATGGAAAATTTAAACATAACAGGCAGCAATATCAGATCCATCAGGTTTGACTCAAACAAAAAGGGCATTTATTTCACTCTTACTCCCCCCCAGGAGTTCATTCCCGATATTCTTGATGACAGCACACCTATGATAGACAAGGGATTGTCAAGCTTTTCCGACAGGAACACACTCAACAATTCACAATACACATTTGAGGAGATACGCCGTCAAGCGCCTTTTATTCTTTGGCCGTGCGACTGCTTTTCTTATGATCTGAACACTCCGAGCAGTGGAGATGAAGAAAACCTGTTAGGCTCATATCTGATAGATATTATTCTCGAAAGCGACCACAGCGACAGGGAGATCGCCGAGCTCGTGAATGATATCGGTGCAGTCGAAGAGCCTAACACGAAAGCGGAATCTGATCGATACACGCAGATTGAAGAGATGATACAGCAGAAAATGCTTGAAAACGCACAGATAACAATAACTGTCACCTATGACGATAACAGTACAGCTTCACAGACAATAGACCTTGTTTATGAAGGTAATAGGTTTATCTCGTTTAAGACTAATTAATACTTTGACAAAAACGACAGCCGGCAGAGCTATATTCGGGCTTTGTCGGCTGTTTTTGCACCCTTTTTACATTTCATTCATATATCAGAGTGAACTTTTCTCGTCAAAAACACATCTAATTTATAAAGGACGGTGAGATTTATAATAAAGAGAATACTAACAAAAGCAGTTGTTCTCACTGCTTCTGCCATGATCGCTTTTGGGTTGTACAGAGGTAATTGCTCTAACGATAAGGAGCCTTTGCCGAACTGCAATTCACCAACCATAACCTTTGAAACGGAAGATGCAGTGTTTTCGGTTAATGCAAACACAGGTACAAAGGATTCCGTGTCTGCTGAAAGTCAATCGAACACGGAAAGCTCTCAAAATGATGTTTCTAAAGAATCACAAACTGACAATGTTTCCGAGTTGGCGACTAATACTCCCGATACAGACAACAAAGAAGGTGATGACATTATTCCGCTTCCCTTAAGTGTGAAGAACGAGGAAATAAATAGTGATATAGAAAACGCCGAAGAACAGATAACAATTAACGAAGCTCCGAACCCCGATGATACCAACAGTATT
>CADCPT010000185.1 GCA_902803385.1 uncultured Ruminococcus sp. | reverse complement strand
TCGAAGAAGTTCAGGAACGGAACCTTACCCTCGATTGCTGCAAGGTGAGCAACCGGAGAGAGATCCATAACTTCCTGCGGGTTGGACTCAGCAAGCATTGCAAAACCGGTCTGACGGCATGCATAAACGTCGGAGTGGTCGCCGAAGATGTTAAGTGCATGAGAAGCAACGCAGCGCGCGGAAACGTGGAATACGCCCGGCAAAAGCTCACCTGCTATCTTGTACATATTCGGGATCATCAGAAGAAGACCCTGAGAAGCGGTGAATGTTGTGGTAAGAGCACCGGCGTTGAGTGAGCCGTGGACCGTACCTGACGCACCTGCTTCAGACTGCATTTCGGATACCTTTACGGTCGTTCCGAAAATGTTCTTGAGACCCTGAGCTGACCACTGGTCAACATAGTCTGCCATCGGGCTGGACGGGGTGATCGGATAGATACCGGCAACCTCAGTAAACGCATAAGCAACATGAGCCGCAGCGTTATTACCGTCCATAGTTTTCATTTTTCTTGCCATGGGGTTTGTCCTCCTTTATATAGTAATGACTTTGAAAAGTGACTTAAAAAAACGTCCTATAAAGTCTCTGATACAAGTTCATTGTATCAACATAAATTTTAGCACTTTTTTTGCCGCATGTAAAGTGGAAAATGTAAATTCTGAATATTTTTTTCGATGCTTAATTACCAAAATTAAGCAATAATGATATAAAAGGCACCGATTTTTTCTTTGCTTTCTGACAGCGCGTCTTTTCGGTGTGGCTTCACGTCCGGCTGCCCTGCGGCGCCGGTGTCATTTTGCGCTGTCGCTCACCGCGCTCGCTCTGTTATGAGTATTCCATAGTCAGTCGCCGCGGTGAACTATAGTGTTTTTTCAGGGGGGCTGTCGCATTAACACTGCCCCATCCGCCCGACCGTGCCTTCGGCGCGACCGGGCTGCTAAAAATTTGTTTTTTTCAGGGGTTCCAGGCGCTTCGCGCCTGGAACCCCTGAAAAAAACACTATAAAAGTGCGCCGCAGGGTAGGCGCACTGCGGCGGCCGGGCGCAGCAGTTTTCACAGCCCCAGCTTTTTAAATACTGCCTGCCCGATGAGCTTTCTGCTTCCGAGGGTCTCAAATGCCTTTTTGTAAAGCTCCGGGTCGTCATATATCTTATCCCTTGCTTTTGCTGTCTGAACGATGAATGCATCATAAAGCAGCTCTTCGTTTCTTTTGTAATCGGATGAAGAGCTGTCTCCCTGATATGACTGTTCCAATATGGCTTTGCAGTTTTTTTCAAATATCTGCATCATATCGTCATGGTCATCTGTAAGGATCAGCAGCAAAGCATCGTTGTCCGGCATCGTATCCGCAAAGCGCAGAAGATGGCTCGTGTGTTCCTTACAGAATCCGACATATGCTCTGATATCTGTTATCCCGTCAAGAACGGGAAGAGCGTATTGCTTTATGCATCCGGCACATTCTGCCGCAGCGGTGGCCATGCTGTCCTGATCTTTCGGGTCATAAAGATATTCATACAGCAGCCATTGAAGCTCAGCTGGATCCTTATAGCAGCTTTCTTTTTCCGGTTCCCTTTTCGGTGCGACTTCGATCAGGCGGACGCCGCGGTTTATCAGGTCGTATTTCCAGATGTCCGCGGAGGAAAAGCTGTAAACGGTACATATCCCGAAAACTGCGGTAAATGTCTTTCTGCCCCTGACAAGCGAGCTGCGGGGATAGAGTATTATGTATTGCATAAGCTCTTTTCCTACGACTCTTCCGACTGCGTCAAGACCCTTCAGCTTGCGGAAGCCGTACTGCGAAAGCTCTTCCTTGAAGCATTTATTGAAGACCGAATTGAATGCTGCCATTATTACACCTCCGGAAATACTGTCGTTTTGTATTCTTTCAGGATAATAATAGCATACGGCAGCGAAAAAAGCAATGCGCTCCGGCGCACTTCTCTTTTTCAAGTGCGCCTACCCTGCGGCGCACTTTTATTATAGTGTTTTTTCAGAGGTGCCGCGAGCAAAGCTCGCGGCACCTCTGAAAAAACAAGTCTTAAAATAGCC
>CADCPT010000184.1 GCA_902803385.1 uncultured Ruminococcus sp. | reverse complement strand
TTTATGGTTATGTCAAAGCTTCCGTCTTCCAGCTCGAAATGTATCCTGTTTTTGCCTGTATCAAGATATTTCAGTATCGAATTGCCGATATTGATCTGTCCGCAGGTTATTGAAAGTCCTTTAGTTTTATAATCTGCTGTAAGTCCATTATCGGCAGTCATACGCACCGTTCTTGATTCGGACTGCGTCCGGATGACAAGGGTCGAAGTATCTTCCGGGCTGCGATCAAATACTGCATTCGGAGTATAGATGAGCTGCTTTTTTGTAGGTATCTCGAAATAGTCGTATTCCGCATATGCCATTATACGATTTGCATTTTTCAGCAGCTTGTGCTCGTAGTATTCCTCGGTAACATCAAGGTCCATCGCACGTATAATTACCTGACCGTCATCATTTCCGTTTATGTAAGTCAGAACATGCGTGTTTTCGTCATAATCAAGCACTATAGCTATATGGTTGAACCAGTCTCCTGTGCCGTTCCAGTTGAAAAACAGCAGGCCGCCCGGCGCATATGGCATATCATAAGGGCTGATATCCGTATTGACAGCATGGTTCCATTCGCTGTAGCGCTCTACCTTGTATTTTGCCGTCGGGCTGTACCAGACATTTTTCTGGTCAAGATTATATGATTCTATCCATGTCTCGTAATGCGGCTCCACCCTGGTGTCAACATTATAGGCATAAGCACAGCGTTTCAACTCCTCGCCGTCATAATAACCTGCCTGATACATACACCAGCTTACGAAAATGGCGCACCAATCGTAATCGTACAGCAGCTCGTTTCCGGTTTTATCCATTATATACGACTGCGCCCAGCGGCAGTATTCCGTGTTGCCTGTTTCATCAAAGTTGTTTCTGAGAACAAGTCCTGTCCATATTTTGTTTTCTTCCCTTGCTCTCTGGATATCAATGCCGTATGTCGAATAGTTTTTATATCCGAGCTGGCTTTTCGCAATCTCCGATACCCTGAACATTACAGAATATGGGGCATTATCTTGCTTTGCCCTCCAGAGCTTTTCGTAAAACGGGGAGGACCGGAATTCTTCTGAGCAAAGCTTCGGCTTGTACTGCTCTTTTAATTCATTATCATCCTGTTCGTCTGATACCTCTGATACCTCTGATACCTCCGAAACCTCAGAAGCATCAGAAACCTCAGAGACCTCTGAAACCTCTGAGGCACCTGTATTATCATCTTCGTCATCTGCCCATACCATCGGCGCCGGTAATGCTGCTCCGGCGGTCAGTACAGCGGCAGCCATAACAACAGAAAGTATTTTTTTCACCTTATTATTCCTCCTGAAACAATATACATCTAACATTATATACTAAAATTTTCTAAAAATAAAGACCTTTTTTGACAAAAATGCAAGCACAAAAAATGCAAGCTTAGTGTATTCTTATTCTTTTTTAATGCCGCCTGACTTGCGGCGCACTTAGATATAGTGTATTTTCAGAGGTGCCAGGCGCGGCAATAAGCTTCCGGGTGCTGATTCAGAGCGAACGAAGTGAGCGACAGCGCGATTCGACACCGGCGCACTTTATTATAGTGTTTTTTCAGGGGTGCCAGGCGCTTCGCGCCTGGCACCCCTGAAAAAAAAATTTTTAGCCGCCCGGTCGCGCCGAAGGTACGGTCGGGCGGCTGGGGCAGTGCTAATGCGACAGCCCTTGCTTTTACTCTTTGTTAATAGGCGCTGCCGCCTTCATCCTCTGCTTGCAGTCATACATCCTCTGATCCGCAAGAAGCTCTGTTATTTCAAGCTCCTTTGATGCATCGCGGCATAAAGCATAGCTGTAAGCTATCTGCAGCTTGACCGGGGGATTCTCTTTTTCGTTGTATTCATCGGAAAGCGCCAGCATCTTTTCAACGGCAGCCTTTGCTCCGTCAAGCGCACCGCAGGGTGAGATGACGGTTATGAATTCATCGCCGCCGGTGCGGTAACATATGCCGAAGTCCTCAAAGCTTTTCTGTATGATGTCCGCTGCGGCTCTGATGTGCCTGTCGCCTTCGTTATGACCGTAAACATCATTGACGACCTTCAGATTATTGATATCAAGCTGAACGATAACACAGTTTTCAGATCTGCCGTCAGCCTTCAGAGCGATCTCCTTTTCATTGAAGGCAAGCCGGTTGTTAAGCCCTGTCAGCGCATCAATATAGGCGAGCTTTTCCATTATCTCGGCTTTTCCGCTTTCAACACGTACACGGGAGTAATCTGTTATGATATAAACTGTGAATACGAGCATGAATACAAATATGCCCAGTCTTGTATACAATCCGACGCCCTGAATAACGCTTTCTGTTAACATATAACGCACCAGATCCGTTACTGCACCTGCAACGGCGCATCCTACGCCGATCGTGATAGTCGCAAGCAGCTTTTTGTTAAGATTTTTCTGCCTGAGTGCCGATATCGTCATAATAATACACATGATCATTGCCGCAACTATCAGGATCCTGGAGATATGAACGGAATAATGGAAATCCACAAGTCCGGAAGCTGCAAAAACCACGGTAGAAACAAGATGGATCGCAACAAGAGCGGCGGCTACTACAAGTGGCATACGGTTTTTAACGCCGGTTATCTTTGAAATAAATGCTACCGGAGGGAATGGGATAAGTGCAAATGCAATATAGCTAAGCGCACGAATGATCTCCGGTTTCTGAGTTATTATCTGCAGGAACATCGTATCATTTACCGACCATAAGGCAGTGAAGCAGGCAAAAAGACCGAGTGAAACAAATTCGTCCTTCATGATGCCGCACATACCTAGCACGATGGTGGATACGCCGATAATAAAAATAATAATGCAAAGGCAGAAATTCAGCAGACCATGCGAAAAGAAATCGCCCATATACATTCCCGGGTCTGCGATAACCGGATCCACAAGAAGCGGAGCTTCTTCGCCGAAAACAGGCGTCAGCTTCAGGCGAAGCACATTTGTTCCCTCGGGAACGGGAATCATATGCATATTCATGCCGTACGAACAGCCGGTAAGCTTTGACTGGATATAGCGGTAGGAGTAGATGCGCTCTCCGTCTGCCCAGACATCAAAATATGTATCGACGCTTTTTGTACAGAAGCGCATATTAGTCAGATCTACTCCCGAAACGTCTGCTTTCAGGTCGGATTCTCCCTTGGGAAGCCCGGAAAGTATTGCTTTATTGCCTGCACTGTCCGTCCATCCTTCATTCATATCCGTTATGGATATGTCATACTTCCTGTTTTCTGCTACGTTGAATATGGATATGATAACGAGAAAGCCGGCTGAGAACAAGACCGCAAAAACGATCATCCACCAGGCAGGCGATATCCTTTCAGATTTCGTTTTCAAGGGAACTCCCTCCTTGCGAAAGCATATTATAGTATGATTCTATCATATCATTACCGATCTTTCAACAATAATTAATAAAAGAGAAGTAATACTGTTCAGAATAATCATTATAGTGTCAGAACTGTATTACTTTAAATTTTGGAAAAAGCTATTGACATGTTTTTAATAAAGTGCTATATTATATTTAACGATTAAACAAATGTTTAATCGTTAGAATCCGGACATTAACAGGAGGTATTACTATGAAAAAAACATATAAGATCGAAGTAGACTGCGCAAACTGCGCCGCAAAAATGGAAGAGGCGGCAAAAATGACAGAAGGCGTTGCGGACTGCACGGTAAATTTTATGACCCTTAAAATGAAAGTCGATTTTGCAGAGGGCGCTGATGAAAAAGAGGTAATGGGCAGGGTTTTCAAGGCCTGCCGCAAGATCGAGCCGGATTGTGAGATAGACTTCTGAACTTGTTAGATGCTTGACAGAGACCGGTGATGATATGACTAAAAAGCAAAAAAAGAATCTGATACGAATAATTGTTTCGGCGGCGCTGATGACGCTCTTCATATTTCTTCCGACACAGGGAATACTGCGGTTCGCTCTTTTTATGATACCGTATCTTATAATAGGCTATGATATCCTTATAAAAGCAGGCAAGGGCATCATAAATCTCAAGCCGTTCGATGAATGCTTTCTTATGGCGCTTGCTACAGTCGGCGCACTTATCGTAGCTGTTGTCGGAGACGGAGATTATGTTGAAGCGATCGCAGTTATGCTCTTTTATCAGCTCGGAGAATGGTTCCAGAGCTATGCGGTCGGGAAAAGCAGGAAAAACATCAGCGATCTGATGGATATCTGCCCTGAATATGCAAATATCGAGACAGACGGCGAGCTTGTTCAGGTCGATCCCGATGAGGTCGGGGTGGGCACTGTAATAATCGTCAAGCCGGGGGAGAGGATCCCCATAGACGGCGTTGTCGTTTCGGGTCACAGCTTTATTGACACCTCAGCTCTGACCGGTGAAAGCGTTCCCCGCGAGACTTCTGAGGGTGACTGCGTTGTAAGCGGCTGTGTCAACGGAAGCGGACTTATCCGTCTGCGCACGACAAAAGCATTTGAGGATTCCACTGTAAGCAGGATTCTTGAGCTTGTAGAAAATGCAAGCTCCCGGCGTTCTACCTCCGAATCCTTTATTACAAGATTTGCAAGGGTATATACTCCCGTGGTAGTTTTCAGTGCTCTCGCGCTTGCGCTGCTTCCGCCGCTGATATCTATGTTTTTTCTCGGAGCTGATCCTTCCTGGCGCATCTGGATATACCGGGCGCTTACATTTCTTGTCATAAGCTGCCCGTGCGCGCTTGTTATCAGCGTTCCGCTCAGCTTTTTTGCAGGTATCGGCGGAGCCGGAAATGCCGGTATTCTTATAAAGGGCAGCAATTATCTGGAGCTGCTCTCAAAGGCTTCTACCGTTGTATTTGATAAGACCGGAACGCTGACAAAGGGCGTTTTTGAGGTTACGGAGGTATCGCCCTCAGGTGTAACGGAGGATGAGCTTCTGACTCTTGCTGCGTCTGCTGAGCAGTATTCGGCTCACCCGATAGCAGTTTCTCTTCTTGACGCATGCAAAGTCAGGGAATTGCCGAAGGCAGAAAACGTTTCAGAGATAGCAGGCGCCGGGGTCAAGGCTGAAATAAACTGTATGACCGTATGCGCAGGAAATGCAAGGATCATGGAAGGTGCTGCGGGCTTTTCTGAGGTAAAAAAGCCAGGAACGGTAGTATATATCAGCCGTGACGGTATATATCTCGGATATATCGTCATATCCGATACGCTGAAGGAAAATTCCGCGGCGGCGATAAGTGCACTTCACAGGTCCGGTATAAAGCGTACTGTAATGCTGACAGGCGACAACGAAGCCGCTGCAAAGGCTGCGGCGGAAAAACTTGGCATAGATGAGGTCTGCAGCGGACTGCTTCCTGAGGACAAGGTAAGGATAACCGCCGGACTGATAGAAAAGCGCGGCAAAAATGAAGCGGTCGTTTTCGTTGGCGACGGCATCAATGATGCGCCCGTGCTTGCAGAGGCGGATATCGGAGTTGCAATGGGAGCTATGGGCTCTGATGCGGCGATAGAAGCTTCGGATATCGTTCTGATGAACGACGATCCGCTGAAAATATCAAAGGCAATAGCCATTTCACGAAAGTGCATGAGGATCGTCAAGGAAAACATCTGGTTTTCGATAGGTATAAAGGTGCTTTGCCTTGTGCTCGGCGCTCTCGGGATAGCTAATATGTGGGTAGCAGTTTTTGCTGATGTAGGAGTTATGGTGATCGCTGTTCTTAATGCTATGAGGAACCTTATAGTCAGAAAAAAATAGCCTTTTCAGGTGCTGCTGTAAAACTGAGCTTTTTCAGCAGCACTTATACTAATATCCAATAAAACACTTTAATATCTTTGGCGTTAAATTCCGCATAGCTTTGTTGTCGTCTCGTCGTCGCTCGTTG
>CADCPT010000183.1 GCA_902803385.1 uncultured Ruminococcus sp. | reverse complement strand
TGTCATTTCGCGCTGTCGCTCACTGCGTTCGCTCTGTTATGAGTGTTTCATAGTCAGTCGCCGCGGCGCACTTTTATTATAGTTTTTTTAGAGGTGCCGCGAGCGAAGCTCGCGGCACCTCTAAAAAAACAATTTTTAATAGCCCGGTCGCGCCGAAGGCACGGTCGGGCAATTGCGGATTCAGAGACTGCCCGAAAAAATAATTGACCTTTTTGGTTTTGTATGATTGAAAAACAAAATTTTTCATGATAAAATAAGCCGTAGGAATAATAAACAAAATACCGCGCATTGCGCAATAATTATTGTTTTTATCTGTGATACGGGAGTGAATCATATGATAGTTGTAGAAAGCAACGAAATAAAAAACATAGAGCGCCTTGCCGCAAGAGCAGGAGTATCCACAGCAAATATGATGGAACAGGCAGGCGCCGCTGTTGCGGAGCTTGCAATGAAGATTACTGCAGAAAAGAAGCTTAAAAAGGTGACAGTCCTCTGCGGAAAGGGCAATAACGGCGGCGACGGTTTTGTTATTGCACGCTTTCTTTCATATATGTGCGATGTTACAGTTATAACCTGCTGCGGCTATCCGGAAACAGACCTTGCCAAGCTCAACTATAATCTTATTCCCGATAAGGTAAATATTATCTCATTCCCTGATGAATATGAAGAAGGAATATCCGCCGTTTCGGATGCCGAGGTCATCATAGATGCAGTATACGGCATAGGCTTCCGCGACTGCCTCGATGCGTCGAGCACCGAGCTGATAGAGCTTTCAAATCAGAATAAACAGGCTGTGAGGATAGCTGTAGATATCCCCAGCGGCATAATATGCAATACAGGTGAGATCCCCGACATCTGCTTCCATGCCGATCACACAGTCACATTTACTACTCTCAAGCCACTGCATGTTCTTTACCCGGCCATAGACTATTGCGGCAGCATCACCATTGCCAAGGTAGGAATACCGCAGAATATAGTTGACGCCTGCACCTATGCGATGCGCACTACCGATGAATATATAGAACGCCATTCTCTCCCTTCTTCCAAAAAAACAGCTCACAAGGGCTCAAACGGTACCCTGCTTTCTGTTTGCGGCAGCTACGGGATGGCAGGCGCTGCAGTGCTTTCCGGCATGGCCGCGCTTCGCAGCGGAGTAGGCCTGCTCAAATGCGCAGTTCCGCGCTCTATATATCAGATCGTGGGCTCAAGGCTGACCGAAGCTGTTTTTATGCCGCTTAAGGAAGAGGAAAACGGTACCCTCAGCAGCTCTGAAACAGGCAGGATAATAGACGAGATATCCGGCAGGACAAGCGCCGTTCTGTTAGGCTGCGGCCTCGGAACAGGCGATAATGTCACCTCGCTTGTTTCGGATATCATCATGACCTCAACAAAACCGATAGTTCTCGATGCAGATGGAATAAATGCGATAGCAGGGAATATAGATGTATTACGTGCTTCTATGTCTCCTGTCATCCTTACGCCTCATCCCGGCGAAATGGCAAGACTTACCGGCACGAATACAATGGCCGTACAGTCAGACAGATACCGCACGGCTCGGAATTTCGCTTCGGAATACAATGTCACTCTTGTGCTGAAGGGTGCAGACACGCTGATCGCCCTGCCTGACGGAAACGTATACGTCAACCTGACCGGAAACAGCGGAATGGCACGCGGCGGCAGCGGAGACGTTCTTGCAGGAATGGCAGCATCCTTTCTTGCTCAGGGAATGTCAGCCGACAAGGCAGCTATACTTGCTGTTTATTATCACGGCATCGTCGGCGACAAGTGCGCCGAAGAGCTTTCACCGCGCACGATGCTTCCGAGCGATATGATAGACCGTCTGCGCTTTGTTTTCTGATACGGCGCAGGAGGTCACTATGACAAAAAGAATATTTTTACCTCTTTCTTTAACGGCGGCGGCAGTCCTGATCTCAGGCTGCGCCGCCGTTTCTCCGCCTTCACTGAGCCTTGGAGAAGCGGAGCTTCCCTGTACAGTCAACACGGACGGCGCTGAATGCGAATGTACGGCGCTGTATCTTCCCGACGGGAGCTGCAGGGTCGCTTTTACCTCTCCCGAAGTAATTTCGGGACTGACTGCGGAGCTTTCGCCTTCCGGCAGCGCAGGGCTGTCCTTTGGCAGTCTGAGCTGCAGCGGCGGCAGCATTTCCTTGCCGCCGTCCTCTCCGGCGGTAATAGTATATGATGTCCTGCGTGATATTTCTGCTGGGGATAAGAAAGACAAGCCGGAAAAAAGCGACGACGGGTATATTTTTTCGGGCAGCTGCGGAGAGCACGGATACAAAGCGTTTGCCGACAAGGAAGGCAAAATGACCAGGCTTGAAATATCTTAGCACCGGCGTGCCGCCGGTGTCGGTTCGGGCTGTTTATAGACTTGTTTTTTAAGGGGCTGTGAAATAATTCACGGCTCCTTCGCTATACAAAGTGCGCCCGAAGGAAGTGCCCCCCGGTGCGCCTACCTTGCGGCG
>CADCPT010000182.1 GCA_902803385.1 uncultured Ruminococcus sp. | reverse complement strand
GTACTGGGGGCGAAGTCCGGCGACGACAGATTTACCGATGCAGCCGCCTTGCTTGACTATGGCTTCGACAATTATTCTGTGTATACCCCTCCTGTTCCGGACGATCTGCCGCAGGAGCTTCCTGTACTCAGCGGAATGAATGATACTGTAAAGCTCATTGTCCCGGAGTATGAGGGAATAATGATAAAAAAAGGCAGCAGCGAAAGAATAAAGACTCAGACAGAATTGCCGGAGTCTCTCACTGCGCCGGTCAGAAAAGACAGCAAGATAGGAAAGCTTGTATTCACGTGTGAAGGCGAAAAAATAAGTGAGGTGCCGATAACCGCCGGAAGTGATGTTGAGAAGATAAGCTTTCAAATGGTGTTCTGTATGCTTCTGAAAAAGCTGCTGTATATCAGGGTAACTGCGGAGTAGTTTCTAAGATCTGATACGACGATCCTTTGCGCAGGATCTTTCTGCCTACTTCCAGTATCCTGTCATCCAGAACAGCAAAGATGATATCTGTATTCTCCTCCGGGTGCGCCCTCATATACTCGTCGCAGGCTGAAATAGCAGCTTCCCATGCCGCTTCAACAGGATAACCGTATATTCCGGCAGATATCAGAGGAAAGCCTATAGAATTGCAGCCGTTAGCCGAGGCAAGCTCCAGAGAGCTTTTATATGCGCTTTTAAGCTTTTCTTCTTCTCCGTATTGCCCGCCTCTGTAGATCGGTCCAACTGCATGAATGACATATTTTGCCCTTAGTCTGAAGCCCGGCGTAATGACAGCCTTTCCTGTATCGCAGTGACCGTATTTGTCACATGCTCTTTGCAGTTCATCATGTCCTGCCGCCCTGAATATCGCACCGCAAACTCCTCCTCCGGCCGCCAGTCTTTCATTTGCAGCGTTTACGATCGCGTCTGTGTCTAGCTCTGTAATACTTATCCTTCTGATATCAATCATACCGTCGTCTCCCTCCGAATCAGATTATCCGCTGAACCAAAAACGATATTATGCTTATATTATACATCATTAGGATTAAAAAATAAACAATCTGATAATAATTATCCGCATACTCACATTAAATTAAAGCCTGACAACGTGCGCCTACCTTGCGGCGCACTTGGATATAGTGTTTTTTCAGAGGTGTCAGGCGCTAAACCGCCGCCCGACCGTGCCTTCGGCGCGACCGGGCGGCTAAAAATTTGTTTTTTCAGGGGCACTTTCTCCGGGCGCACGGGAATTGTAAAAATGGGGCTGCGAATATTCTCACAGCCCCATGAAAAAACATTTTTTAATAGCGCGGACGTGGCATTGTTTATGAAACAGCCCATGCAAATGTCGGATAAAAGCATTATCAGCTTCTGACTTTCACCATATAGTTTTGATAATTATCATCCTGTGCATCTACTGCTGAAATTGAAAGATAGGTATAATCCGCAATGTCATTTTCCGTTATGAAGCCTGTCTTTATTGTTACGGTCTCCCCTTTTTTCAGGCTCAGCTTGCTGTTAGCCTTTCTGCCATAGATAACAAGCGCGCGCTCATCATCCACCGAGCCGAATTCACTGAAAACATTATCCTTAAAAATGAATACATCTGTACCGAATGCTGCATGCAGATTATCTATGTCTTCTCCGGCAGTCAGTTCGATATCGGCAACATAGAAATTCATTTTATATGTGACATCCTTTGCCGTTCCGAGATGCTCCTCATCTGCTCCTTCATATACTGTAGAAGTGCGTTCTTTTTTCAGAGAACCATCAGGTGCGAAAAACATATCAAAAGTAGTTTCCGTTCCAAGATCAATAAAATCGTTCTTGTCAAGTCCGTCAATATTATCCTGTTTTCTGAAAGAAACAACCTTGGCAGTCAGCTTCACGGATTCCTGATCATAGTCGGCAACGCTTAATTCTATGGGTTCTCCGGTCTGTACGCTTTTTACCTTGTCAGAAAAAAACTGATCTCTGAAAGCAAATCCATCCAGCTTATAGTCCTCCAGCGCTCCGCCGTAGATAATGCAGTCTTCATCACGAACATCAACGGGCTTCCTGTCTTCCGGCGCAGGCACAGCCTCAACCTGCTCTGTTATTTTTATCAGCTTATCAATATCTGAACAATTGCAGCGTATCAGGCAATTATAGTCGTCGAAATACTTTATTGACGAATAGAATAAACGATCCGTGTTTTCCGCTTCCTTGAAAGTAATGAATAGGGTTTTATGTCCGTTATACACTGTTTCATTCGTTTCTATCACATTGGTATAGTCGTCTTCAAAGTTATCACAATAAATGATATATGCATTGAAATAGTCATCATTGTTTTTGTAGTCGAACCAGGATCCAGAGTTTCTTTCGTCAGTATACTCATCAGGTAAATATCCGAATTTCATTTCTATTGCCTGAGCGGGATCTGATTCAGACCGGTTGTCTTCCACCTTGACATTCAGACCGTATGTACCCGTTCGGGTCGAGATAAGCTCTCCGAAATTGGCTGCGGCAGCCGTAAATGTCATCATTCCGAAGGCTGCAGCTAAAGCACAGACGGTAAGTATTCTTCCTCTTTTTGATCTTCCGGAGTAAAAACTCCATGTGCCGGTTTCGCTTTCGGTTCTCCGGCCTGCGTTCGGTTTTGCATAAGGTGTAAAATTGCTCTGTTCATAATTTGATTTCTTCATGTCGGATTTCCCCTTTCAGTTTTTGTTTTCATCTATTAGATACCCCATCACCCGAAAAGGTTCAATTATTTTTAAAAAATTGAAAGAATTTTTGATCCTTGAGATTTACTGTTAGAAAATAAATCCGAAATAATCTGTTAATAAATGTATGTTAAATTATTAACAGTGATAACCAAGGATATAAAGTATAAACTATTGACAAAAATGTCTGTTGATAGTAAAATTAAATGTGGATATGTGTATTTTGCCTACCCTTGCTGCTGCGGTATTATAGCAAAATACAGACTCTGCAGCAGTATTACTTTTAACTGACGCCGGTACCTCCGGCAAGGAGAACTGACAATGAACAAAAAACAGATAATCCGGCTGCTTTGCCTTAACCTTGGTATAATCGCCTGGAATGTTCTGCTTTTTTCACCGGGACTTATAGGTCTTTCGATGGGCGCCGGAGCCTTGTTTGCGGCTCTCGGAGTCACAGATATCGTTATGAGCCTTATCGGCTTCGCCTGGGGCAACTACAGTCTGCTTTTCGCTCCAAAGGGAGAAATGAAGCTCTACAAGGGCAGCGAGCTGAATCAGCCGAAGGATTTTGTTCTGGCTCTTGAAAACCAGAAGTATAAAAAGATATTTGTTCACGATATAGATGCGGCAATTGAGCAGATCTACCGTATCGAAGAAAAGGACAGAGCCCTCGATACTATTCTTGCACAGTATTTTTCACCCGGAGAAATGACATTCACAAAATTCCAGAGTACCGTTGATTCTGTTCAGGATCTGTTTTACGGAAATCTGAAAAAAATGCTGAACAGAATAATCATCTTTGACTACAATGATTATCTGAAGGTGCTTGAAAAACTGAACAACGCTCCGATCACCGATGGTGTTAAGGTAGCGCCGAAGTCACACGCTGACCAGCTGAAGATCTATAATGAGCATATCGACTATGTTCATGGTATTATTGAGATGAACGACAGCATGCTCGTCAAAATGGACAGCCTTTTGCTTGAGATATCCAAGCTTGACGATATAGACGTAAAGGGTCTTGAAAACATTGCTGCTATCAGGGAGATAAATGAGCTGATAAGTCAGACGAAGTTCTATAAGAACTGATAAGGAGGAATCTTTATGAACAAAATGTCAACCGGAGTAAAGATAGCTATTTTTGTAGGTATCGCGCTTGTAGTTTTCGGCGGAGTCTTTCTGGGTATAACACTTACCAGAAATATGGGAAAGACCAACGAAGAAATAACGCTTGAAGACGCTTCTCAGAAGATGCAGAGGCTTCTAAGGAATATCACCGTTACGGAGGTAACTCCGCGTAAGGCTGCCATCAGTGATGAGGACATTCTCTCCGAGGCCGAGGAGCTTCCGGATATCAGCGGTTATCCGCTTACCGTGACCGGAAACGGTGATGTGAATATCGAGATATTCTCTTCCCCTGAAAAAGCAGGTCAGGGCACTGACGGCTGGCTGAATGATGTTGCCGAGCGGTTCAACAGATCCGGCGCGACCATAAACGGCAGATCGGCTTCTGTTTCCGTCCGTTCGGTTTCCAGCGGTCTTGCAGTAGACTACATAACAAGCGGAAAGTATGTGCCCGATGCTATCTCCCCTTCTAACAGCTTCTGGGGCGAAATGATAAAAACAAAGGGCGTTGAATGTGAAATGTATGAAGAAAAGCTTGTCGGCAATACCGCAGGTGTTCTTCTTTCCAAGTCAAAATACAACGCTATAATCGACAAATACGGCTCTGTAAATATGAAGGTCATTTCAGAGGCTACCGCCAACAATGAGCTTATGATGGGTTATACCAATCCGTTTGTAAGCACGACCGGCCTCAACTTTCTTGTAAGCACGCTATATTCCTTCGACAGTGACGATCTTCTCAGCGAGACCGCAGTAAACGGCTTCAAGAGCTTCCAGGAAAATGTTCCCCTCGTTTCTTACAATACTCTTCAGATGAGGACATCTGCCGAATCCGGTTCTCTTGACGGAATGGTAATGGAATATCAGCTTGTATATAACGATCCCGTTCTGAAAAACGACTATGTTTTCACCCCCTACGGCGCACGTCACGACAACCCGATGTATTCCGTAGGCACTCTCACAGCGGACAAGAAACAGCTTCTCAGGGACTTCTGCAAATACTGCCTAAGCAACGAATCTCAGGAGCTTGCCACCTCCTACGGCTTCAACCAGAACAAGAATTACAAGAGCGAGCTGCCCGATATCAGCGGCGACAAGCTTATTGCAGCACAGAAGCTCTACAAGGAAAACAAGGACAGCGGCAAGCCGATAATAGCTGTTTTCATAGCAGATACCTCAGGAAGCATGAGAGGCGAATCAATCAATTCACTCCAGACCTCGCTCATAAACTCAATGCAGTACATAAACAAAGACAATTATGTCGGACTTATCTCGTACAGCAATAAGGTATATGTAAATCTCCCGATCGCAAAGTTCGACCTTAACCAGCAGGCACTTTTCAAGGGAGCTGTTCAGGATCTGAATGCAAGCGGTCAGACCGCGACCTATGACGCTATAGTTGTTGCGCTTGATATGATAGAAAAAGCAAAGGCAGAGCATCCCGAAGCAAAACCGATGCTCTTCCTTCTCAGTGACGGCGAGCAGAATACCGGATGCTCACTCAATGATATCTCCGGTGTTCTGAATGCATACGAGGTCCCCGTTTATACCATAGGCTACAATGCAAATATTGATGCGCTCAAGAGAGTTTCGCAGATAAACGAGGCGGCCACCATAAATGCTGCAAGCGATGATATCGTTTACCAGCTCAAAAACCTGTTCAATTCCGAGATGTGATCGGAAAAAACAAAGGAGGACAAACATATGGCATTTTCGATGGAGCTTCCCGATGTGGAAGCAGTGAAGGAAGAAGTCAAGGAGGAGCTTGCTCCTGCGCAGGAAACAAAAGTCCAGCTTGAAAAGGCTGCCGACGGAAACACAAAGGAGCTTTTCACTTTTGATCTCGGCTCTCTGGAGCAGAGAAGAGAGATAGTTTCTTCCATTGAAGGCTTCGGCTCGGATATCGTTGAGAAATCCACCAGAAAGAACGAGCTTCTCAATGTACGTCTTGTTGATCTCAGCAAGATGGGCGGTGAAAACGGCGAAGTCGTAAACGGACTTGCAAAGCTTCAGACTCAGATGAAGGATCTTGATCCTGCAGGAATAGATTTCAGCCAGAACAGTGTTCTCGGTAAGCTTTTTAACCCGATAAAGAATTACTTTGCAAAATTTGAAAAGGCAGACAGCATAATTGCAGATACCGTTGAATCTCTCGGCAAGGGCAAGGCTGTCCTGAAAAATGACAATACCACGCTTGAGATAGAGCAGCTTGCTCTTCGTGATCTCACCAAGAAGCTTGCGCAGCAGATAGAGCTCGGTATGCAGATGGATGCTGCTATTTCCGATGCCATTGAAAGAGCGAAGGTCGAAAACGTTGACGAGGAAAGGATAAAATTCATAGAAGAAGAGGTCCTCTTCCCGCTTCGTCAGAAGGTAATGGATCTGCAGCAGATGCAGGCAGTTAATATGCAGGGCATTATCGCTATGGAGATCGTCCGCCGCAACAACAAGGAACTTATCCGCGCGGTAGACAGAGCAGAAAGCGTTACGGTATCGGCTCTGCGCATAGCAGTTACAGTTGCAAGCGCGCTTTACAATCAGAAGATCGTTCTTGAAAAGGTAAATGCAGTGAACGAAGCAACAAACAAGCTTATCGGCTCAACTGCAAGGATGCTGAAGGATCAGGGCGCTACCATTCAGCAGCAGGCTATGGAGACCAATATTTCCGTGGACACCCTGAGAGATGCATTCAACGACACCTTTGCCGCTCTTGACGCTGTAACTGATTACAAGCATAAGGCTCTGCCACAGATGCAGCTCACCATTCAGCAATTCAGAGAGCTTGCTGATGAAGGCGAAAAGAGGATCGTCAAGATGGAAGCCCGCGATGAAGAGCTGAAAAAGCTCAACGGCGAAAACTGACAAACGATGTGAAGGGTGCGGGAGACGGCTTGACCGTTCCTGCACCCTGTTTTAACGATAGCTTAATAAAAAGGAGCAAAGCATGAAAACCATTCTGATAACAGCAGGCGGCACTATAGAGCCGATAGATTCCGCAAGAGTGATCACAAACACCGGAACAGGAAGGCTCGGCAGCCTTATTGCAGATGAATTCGCAAAGCAGGAGGATATCGGAAGAATATTCTACGTCTGTGCGCCTACGGCTGTACGTCCGATAACTGATAAAGCAGAAATAACGGTCATCCGAAGCGTTGATGATCTGTCTGAGGCTCTGAGCAGCATTTCATCAGAATACAGAATCGACGCTGTTATTCACAGCATGGCCGTAAGCGATTATACAGTAAGCTCCGTCACAACTGCCGGAGAGCTTGCAAAGTATCTTGCAGACGCGATGACCTCCCCCGCCGGACAAAAGGAAACGATCGGACCCGAAAGTCTTGAAAACGACCCTTCAACAACAGCCGGTGTGCTTGAGGCAGGGATACTTTCCGCGCTTATGGATACGGATATCCGCAAAGGCGGCGGCAAGCTCTCATCAAAAATGAAAGCGCCTGTTCTTCTTCTGGGTCAGACCAAAAAGGTAATATCATCTTTGCGAAGCCTTGCCCCTGAGGCAGTGATAGTCGGATTCAAGCTGATGACGGATGTTTCGGAAGAAAAGCTGACAGAAACAGCCATAGAGCTTATGAAGAAGAATTCATGTAACTATGTCCTTGCAAACGACTCAAAGAATATAAGCGGCGATATGCACAAAGCAATTCTTATAGGCAAAAACGGCATCGTTGCCGGTTTTGACACAAAGCAGGAGATCGCCGCCGGTATCGTTTCAGCTGTGACTGAGGAGGTATGAAAATGAAAAACATAGTTTTAGGTGTGACCGGATCCATTGCTGCATATAAAGCAGCTGATATTGCAAACAGTCTTACAAAATCCGGCAACAGTGTTCACGTCATAATGACCGAAGCAGCAACGAAATTCATAACTCCGCTGACATTTCAGACTCTGACAAAAAACGATGTTTATACGGATATGTTCAAGCCATACCGTTCAAGCGAAGTAGAGCATATCTCTCTCGCAGAAAAAGCCGATCTCTTTCTGATCGCACCTGCCAGTGCGAATTTTCTTGCAAAGGCAGCCTCCGGTATTGCCGATGATATGCTTACATCAACATTTCTTGCATACAGGGACAAGCCTGTCCTTATTGCTCCTGCGATGAACACGAACATGTACGAAAACCCTGTTACACAGAGGAACATAGGTATTCTGCGCCAGCTTGGCTTTGAGATGATAGAGCCTCGGAGCGCTATGCTTGCCTGCGGAGTTGTCGGCAAGGGAGCGCTTGCTGATGTCGATGTTATAGTAAACGCTGCGCTTGAAGCGATAGCCGCTAACTGACATAACTGCACCTTCACTGCCCGACCGCCGCTTCGGCGCGACCGGGCGGCTAAAAATTTGTTTTTTCAGGGTTGCCAGGCGCTTTGCGCCTGGCAACCCTGAAAAAACACTATAAAACGTGCGCCGCAGGGTAGGCACATGGGAATTGTACAAATGGGACTGCGAATTTTTTCACAGCCCCCATTTGTTTAAATTTCATCGTCTCGGTCCGCCGCCCATCATTGTGGGCTGCGGAATAGAATCTACCTGAGTACCGTTGATTATTATCGTGCCGCCTGTGTAGGTTGCCGTACCGTCATAATCGAAGGAAGAGACCGTAGAAGTGATGTTGATAGTGCCGCCGCTTACGATAACATCGCCGTTTGAATCTACCGCGTCTGTATCGCCCTGGCCCACAACAATCGTGGTATTGCCGCCCGTAAACTCAGCAGTGGGCGTTCCGATGCTTTTGCTCTTCTCACCGGCATTGATACCGTCGTCGCTTGCTGTTATGCTTACAGTACCGCCGTTTATCTGGATGTATGTTGCCTCAATTCCTTCTCCTGCCGTGAGAGTGAGCTGACCGTCGTCTATCTCAACATAGGTCGTACCATGTATTGCATCGCTGCCGGATTCTATATTGAAGACTCCGCCTGCAATAAGGATCCAGCCGACAGAATCATCGTCATTGTTCTCGCAGTGGAGACCGTCTTCGTTGCACCTGATGCTTAAGGTGCCGTCGGAAATTGCAATACAATCATTTGCCTCGAGTGCGTGTTTGGCAGATGTAATGTTATATGTACCGCCTGTGACGCGAAGGCTGTCTTTTCCGGTGATGCCGTTGCCCTGTGCCGAGCTTACTGTAAGAGCTGCCGTGCCGTTGAGCACAAGGTCATCCATTGAGAAGATGACAGCGTCTGTATTTGTGCTGCCGTCCGAATTGAAGGCTCCTGTTACGGAAAGTTTGCTGTCGCCTGCGGTCGTTACGAAGCACTTATCCGCAGAAACAACATATATTACCGGGAAGCTTGAGTTTGTAACATTGAGCTTATCCAGAACAAGCTGTACCTTTGAGCTGTCGTCTGCTTCGACCTTGACCGTAAATTCAGACGCTGTGCCGGTAATGACGTAAACACCCTCTTCTGTGATGCTGACGGTCTTTCCGTCCTCTGCCGTTATAGTCTGAGCGTCCGAGGTGTCTGCCGTCTGTGTCAGATCGCGTGAAGAAAAGATATCGGTAACTCCGAGCTTGCTGTTCGGACTGATCGTAACAGAAGCTTTTTCTTTTACGCTGACCTCGAATGATGAATCATCTGAGGACGAAGCCGTTGATTCTCCGGAAACCGACTGAGATGTTGAAACGGATGTACCTCCGGATGATGAGGACCCATTTTCAGCCGCTGTGCAAGCTGTGAATGAACAGACCATCAATGTTGCCGTGATTATTGCAATAGCTCTTTTTGACATATTAAAACCTCCCTGAAGCTTGTGTTTTTGTTTGTATGTATGTATTATAAATTATAATTATGGAAAAGAAAAGGATTTTTTTTGGAAACTGTGTGGAATATTTAAAAACATTACGTTGAAAAAAACGAAAGAACATGTTAATATCTCATACAGAAGCTATTTTTAAACGGTCGGTGGTTTTATGAAGTTGATCAGGACAGGTGACAATAAAGTCCTCAAAATAATAAGCTGTGACAAGATCGACGATAATGATGAATATCGTCTTTCGCTTTTTACATATCTGTTTTCGGAAGGTGAAAGATACCTTATCAAAAACACTCTTTCACTCGAGGTTTATGAGCTAACTGAAAACGAATGGAACGCTGTAAGAGATCATAAAACTATCTCAGGCAAATGCATCAGGGAAAAAGAGATCGGGCAGCTTGTTTTTTCTCGCTGTTTAGTCAAAAATGATCATGATGATGTCAGATTATACGATCAGGTCATCTTTCTTCTTAAAGCGATGAACAAACGCAGAAAAGGTATCGGCAGCTATACGATACTGCCGACGACCGCATGTAATGCAAGATGCATTTACTGCTATGAAGAGGGCATTCCTACCTGCACTATGGACAGGCATACCGCCGACTGCCTTTTGGATTTCATATGCAGGACAAAATGCGACGGCGAAATAAAGCTGCGCTGGTTCGGAGGGGAACCTCTTGCCGCAGCCGATATGATCTCATATATCTGCTCTGAGCTTGTAAAACGGGATGTCAGCTTCACATCTTCCATGACAACAAATGCGAGCCTTATGACAAGGGAGCTTGCAAAAGAGGCTGCGACTCTCTGGAAGCTTAAAAAGGTGCAGATCTCACTTGACGGCGAAAAGCATGATTATGAAAGCCGTAAACGCTATATTTCACCGGAAAGGTACAATTACAAAACTGTTATGCAGTCGATAGGCTTTCTTGCAGACGAAGGAATAAGGATAGATCTTCGCTGCAACTGTGACCAGGACAATCTCGGGGGTATGGAAAGCTTTTTGGCTGATATCAAGGAGAGATTCGGTGAAGAAAAGCTGATCCGCTTGTATTTTGCTCCGCTTTTCCAGGAAAGGCACAAGGACAGCTTCATTGATCTCGAAAAAAGAATACTGGAATTACGAAGTGAAATGAAGGCTCAGGGTATCTCACACTCACATACAAAGGTGAAATCACTGCATTTAAAAACCGAATACTGTATGACGGGCGATATGGACGGAAACATAGTTATTGCTCCTGACGGTAGGTTTTACAGCTGCGAGCATATGCCCGAAAATAACTCCTGGGGAAATATTTTTGACGGAGTGACCGACCCCGAAAAAGAAAAAGCTCTGAAAGCAGCACCCGAAAAAGACGAAAAATGCATCAGGTGTCCGTTCCTGCCGAAATGTACGCCTTATTACAAAACACGCTGTCCGAACTGGTTTGAAAAATGCTATGAGCATAATTGTATTGAGACAGAATATGAGCTAAGGAATATAGGAACGTGAAAAGATTCGCAGACCTTTCACTTTGCTCCGTGCACCCGAAGGAAGTGCCCCCCCAGTGCGCTTACCCTGCGGCGCACTTTTTATAGTTTTTTCAGGGGTGCCAGGCGCGAAGCGCCTGGCACCCCTGAAAAAACAAGCCTTTAAATGGTTCGCTTATATATAATTATATATCTCCAGAAAAATGCGTCCCTTGCGGCTGGTGCCGCTGACGCTCCCTACTATAAGCTTTCCCCTGCCCCTTGCCGAGATCTTTTCTCCCTCTGAGACCACACGTGACGGGCTCAGCTCTGTGCGCCAGTTGATGCTCACAAGACTTTTTCTGATAAGCTCCTGTGCTTTTGTGCGCGAAAGCCCGAAGCCCTCGGCACAGATACAGTCAAGCCTCAGGGCGCTGACGTTTATTGTCCTTTTTTCAGTCTTCGGAGGCGGCAAAGATGAAACATCACCTATCGTTATCACAGCCTTGTATTTTCCGATACGTTCAAGGCTTTGCATAATAAATTCAGATACGCTTTTACTGCAGAAAAAGCGCGCGGTCCTTCCGTCTGCCATTATATCACCGATCATTTCACGTCTTATCCCGAGTCCCATAAGTGAGCCGAGAACATCTCGGTGTGAAATATCGGCATTTCTGTCACTCATTTCACAGCAAAGCAATACGAGCGGCGCACCTTCATCTCTCTGGAATTCATCCGTACAGACCCTGCACATACGTCTTTCTGCATCCTCATAACCGCCGTCAAAGCCAACTATACCTGAAAACTCCGTTTCATCAGAGATAAGACACTGCTCCGCAGGAGTAAGAAAAGACGAATACAAAACGGAATACTCCTTTTCACTGCGCCTAACAAGATCGCTGATTTTTTTCAAAAGCAGCCTTTCCTCATCCGAGGCTGCTTTGCAGCTTTCCGGGGACATATTTATACCTCCTTTCATTTTCGGGATAATTATGGGCTACAGTGTTTTTTCAGATAAACAAAAGAATAATAGCCCGGTCGCTGCGAAGCAACGGTCAGGTGTAAAGCACCTTTAAAAGCCCTGCAGCCTTCGCAGTGACCTCCGGCGAAGAGAAATAATGCCATCCAAAAAAGCACAGAGCGGCAGTCATAAAAATTACAGACCATATCAGAAACCCTCTTCCGAGCGCCCTTGTATTATAATTTGAACGCCGCGCAAAAGCAAATATCATTGCAGCAGCAATATTGACACCGGGCAAAAGCATTATAAACCCTGCAATGAATGCCTGAAGAGTAGAGAGCGGTCTGTCCATCGCTGTGTAGCCGTCCGGAAGCCCGGGTATTCCTGCAGCCGCAGCTCTGCCGAGCGAGCCTGCTATCTGTCCGCTCCGAAAATGCGCAGCCGCGTCAAGCTCTGCTGTCTGTTCAGATGAAAAAACCTTGTGAAACGGCGGACTGCACATTCCTTCAAGCTCCGAAAGCGTTTTTTCGCGAATATACAGCTCTTCGGCTATCTCATAAATAATGCCGTTATCGGTACTGTCTCCGGTCAGACGGGCATCTGTTTTCATACCATCAACGGCTGCAACAGGCTTTGATACGGGCTTTGCCTTGATCCGTTCAGCCGGAGCTTCTTCCGGCTTCTCTGCGGCAGATGGTTTTTCCCCTGAGAGTTCTTCTTCTTTGTCTGTTTTCTTTTCCTCATTCACTGACGTTTTCTGTTCTTCCTCAGATTTATCCGTCACGGACAGATCTTTGTCGTCGTTTTCTGTATCAGGCAAAAAAGTCAGGCTCTCCTCAAGCGTTATCGGCAATATCGGGGTCTCTTTAGTTTTTTCATCAGAAAAAGCCGTCAGAATGTTTTTTCTGCGGCTTTTCTTTTCTTTGCGTTTTTTTGTTTCCTTGCATGGTGTTTCTTCCGTCAGCATCAGTGCTGCGCTGCTTGCTTCTGACATAGCTACTCCTCCTTTATTGGTGCAGCCGGAGGAAAAGCAGATATCAGAGTTTTCAGCTGAGCTGATTCATTACAAGTCCCGTGATAAGCTTAGGATAGAAATAGGTGGATTTCTGCGGCATCTTTTCACCTGCAAGGGCAACGTCCCTTATCTCAGTTACCTTTGTGGGATTAAGAATGAATGCGCACTGGGCGCTTCCGTTATCTACCGCAGCAAAAGCATCGTCCTTCTGCTTTACATATGTCAGGTTTTTCTGATTTGCCATGTTTTCCGCATCTATACCGAAAAGCCTCTCCAGAACAAGAGTATGGAGAACTGAAACATCAAGTCCGCAGTATGCGTCGCTTTTGCCGGGCAGAAGCTCTGACATAACGGCCTCATCCCTGAGAGTCATAAGACGGCACTGTCCGTCAGAATAGAAAACAAAAGATTTTTTACCGTCTCTGTATTTATTTTCAAGGGAGGCGTCAACGTCTTCCTTTGCTATCGGCTCAATTTCGAAATACTCACTGCACTTTTCCATTGAAGCCTCTGCGTCAAAAGATGCAAGCTCACGTACTATCCTGTGAGTAGGAAGTACAAGAAGACCGGGATGCTCCATATCAACAAGCATCATCATAACATAGTCCTCAGCGCCGTTTCCTATGCCGTTTTCACGGCAGTAATTGCGGTAATTCAGAGCTGTTTCATAGCGGTGATGTCCGTCTGCAATATACAGCTTCTTATCGGCGAATTCACGGCATACCGCTTCGGTCTTTTCCTCATCGGAGCATATCCAGAGCCTGTGGGTAACTCCGTCGGTGTCAGTAAGCTCGTTTACGGGCGCGGTCTCAGCCATTTCATCAAGAAGCGATGTGACCTTATGCTCCTCGTCCATAAACAGCGAATATATCTGGCTGAAATTACAGTTTGTCGCCTTCATAAGATTGAAGCGGTCTTCCTTAGCCTTTGAAAGAGTTTCCTCATGCGGAAGGACTACACCCTTTGAAAACTCCTCCAGCTTCACGCGCACTATGCAGCCGCGGAAGCTTCTTGTAATGCCGCCTACGGTAAACTCTTCCTCGTAAACATACACGGAGGGCTTTTCGTCTCTTTTCAGAATACCCTCAGACATCATTTTTTCAAGGGTCTTTCCTGCCTCCTTATACGGCTCGTCTCCCTTAGGAAGCTCAAGACGGATTATGTTGTTTTCGTTTTCCGCAAGATATCCAAGCCTCTGCTGATCGCTTATTATGTCATAGGGCGGACATACAAGCCTGCCTATATCCCCTGCTTTTTCCGTATTGAAGCGCAACGCTCTGAATGGTTTTATCTCTGCCATTGTTTTCTCTCCTTTTTTATGTGTTCCGGTGTATATATTTTAATCTTTTCCGCCTTTTTTGTCAATCCCCGATGCCTGTGCTGCGCAGTGCCTGCGCTCCCATTTCGCGCTTTCACTCGTTTCACTCGCTTTTATTGAGATGGGGCAGTCAGTTACCGCGTTTGTAGCTTTCTCCCAGAAATATTTTACACTGAGCTACTGTGTGGATAGCGGCACTTCTCTCGTTCGTCTGCTATAGCATTGCGGAGAATAACGAGGCTTTGCTTATTGTATCTGCTTTTCTTCCGGCTGCATAGACAGTCTAACACAGCGAGGGTAAAAAAATAAAAGAATCCCGCCGCACAGATCATTTTTTTGTATCTCAATGTTGACTTTTTGCCGCTTATATATGATAATAATAGAGCTCATAAATAATCAGAAAGAATGATATAATGTTAGAACCTATTTATGCATATATTGCCGGGATGGTCGGAATAGTTATCTATGTGATCTATTCACGAAAGCACAAGCTGCCTGATAAACGAATAATCACAATGGTACTGTTCCTCCTCTATATGACTGCCGTAGTTTCACTGACTCTTTTCCCTTTGATATACGACAGAACATTCTCATCCGGATCCGATATACTTGAGAACAGATTAAAGTTGATACCGTTTGAAGTGATAAGCAGAATGCTCTGTCATTCTCTTCCTGTTCATGCAGTCGTTCAGATAGGCGGAAACCTCCTTATGACTATACCATTCGGAGTTTTTGTCCCATACCTTTTCGGCAGTAAGATGCCAAAGCCGAAAAAGCTTTTTTATATTATACTCGCCTTTGCATTTCCGTTTATGATCGAATTTTCACAGTTTCTGATCAGTTTCGTATTCGGAACTTTTTACCGCACCGCAGACATTGACGACGTTATTCTGAACTCGACCGGAGTTTTCATAGGCTACGGACTTTATATGATAATACGGAAGGTCAGAAAAAAATAAAAAAGATCGTTCGCCTACCTTGCGGCGCACTCCGGTGGAACTCTGCTCCGGCGCTTTATCTTGACATGATTTGCTTTGTGCTTTATAATTTTCTTATCAAAACAAAGGAGCAAAAAATGAGCAGGCTTACAGATATTTCTTATGTTCGTGATGTTTTGTCTCGTCACGGGTTTACATTTTCAAAAGCACTCGGTCAGAACTTCCTGATAAATCCCTCAGTATGTCCTAAAATGGCGTCTATGTGCGGAGCAGGAGAAAAAGTCGGAGTCATTGAGATAGGTCCGGGCGCCGGGGTGCTTACCGCAGAGCTTTCAGCAGTTTCTCATAAGGTAGTCGCCATTGAGCTTGACCGCCGGCTTCTCCCGGTGCTTGATGAGACTCTCGCCGGATGTGATAATGTAAAAATAATAAACGGAGACGCTATGAAGCTTGACCTTGCAAAGCTTATCGAAAAAGAATTCGGTTCGGGTGAGGTCGTTATCTGTGCAAATCTCCCTTACTATATTACTTCCCCTGTAATTATGCGTGTACTTGAACAAAAGCTTCCTGTAGCTTCACTTACCGTCATGGTTCAGAAGGAAGCTGCCGACAGGATATGCGCAGCTCCCGGGACAAGAGAGTCAGGAGCGATCAGTGCCGCCGTACATTATTACAGTGAACCTGAGATGCTTTTCAAGGTGTCAAGGGGAAGCTTTATGCCGGCTCCGAAGGTGGATTCAGCGGTAATAAAGCTTAATATTCTAAGTAAGCCATCCGTAGAGACAGATGACGAAAAGCTTTTTTTCAAAGTGGTGAAGGCGTCTTTCGCGCAGCGAAGAAAAACTCTTGCTAATTCTCTGAGCTCAGGGCTTTCACTAAACAAAGCGGATGTAAATGCCATTCTCGAAAGAGCAGAAATCCCTCCCGCCGCGCGCGCGGAAGAAATGACAATGGAGGACTTTGCAAGGATAACAACGCAATTATCTTCTCTTGGATAAATACCTGTCGGATAGGGTATTATTGAGCAGAAGTCTCTTGTACATTTTATCGTACATAGTTCAGTTTATTACCGGCTATCATGCAATAATAATATTGAAATTCCGCATTGTATGCTTTATAATATGCATAAGAAGTCAAAAGAAAGCTGGAGAAAAATGATCGGTATCCGTCTGTTTTCAAAGTCAATAATCGCCTCGCTTCTATGCGCATCTTTGTGTATCATTTCATTTGCCGGATGCAGCTTTTCGATCAGCGGAACTGCTCAGGGCGAGCAAAGCTCAGACGACACGTCCGCACAGTTTTTACACGATCATAAAACTGAAAGTGAAATAAACGAATACGGAATGATATCAAGATCCGTTATTACCCTTAAAATAGGCGGCTCAACTGAAATACTTGACTTTGATACCTTCGGAAACTGGATAGACCTCGAGCCGATCGACGAGGGGCTGTATTCCTATAAGGCAAATAGCGAAAAATTCATGGAATATGCATCATATCTCGGAAAAAAATACAACACCTATGAACCTTATATAGACTTCACAACGAGCTACGGCGAGAAAAAAATGATAGAAAACAAAAGCACCGGCTGGATACTGGACGAGCAGTATACCTCAGATCAGCTTCAGGATCTTGTAATGGAAGGCACGGAGTTTACCGTTGATCTGACAGACAGAAGCTCCGAAAGTGACAGATGGTGGGTTCGCATAATGGGTGATTACGATCGGACAGAAGGCTACGGAAACAGCTATGCGGAGGTAAGCATAAGCGAACAGTATATGTGGCTGTTCAAAAACGGAAAGAAGATACTGGAAAGCTCCGTTATCACCGGCAATCCGAACACCGGTAATGATACACCCAAAGGAGCCTTCAGGGTCGCGAACAAGCAGACCAATGCTTTGCTTTACGGTCCGGGTTATGAGACCAGAGTAGATTACTGGGTCGGATTTGCTTATGAAGTAGGCTTTCATGATGCATCATGGCAAAACAGCTTCGGCGGCAACGAATACCTTATAAACGGATCACATGGATGTGTAAACCTTCCGACATATGTCGCAGAACAGGTCTATGAAAACGCATATGAGAATATGCCGGTGTTTGTGTATTAAAACAGCAATAATTAATAACAGGACATTGCTGTCAGCATTCCGAAAAAATACTCTATACGGCGCAAATGAAGAAAAGGAAGAACGGAATTGAAACAATTTGATACTATCATCATAGGCGCAGGTGCTGCCGGTCTTTTTGCCGCTGTTTACAGCAGCAGGGCAGGAAAAAGGACTGCCGTTATCGAGAAAAACCGACTTGTCGGGCGAAAAATAAGGATAACCGGAAAAGGACGCTGCAATGTTACAAATAACTGTGACGTTCGCACAGTGATAGCAAATACGCCAACAAACAGTAAATTCCTGTACAGCGCACTGACAGCCTTTCCCCCGTCGGAAATAATGTCTTTTTTTGAAGCGGAAGGTGTTCCGCTCAAAACCGAAAGAGGAAAAAGAGTATTTCCCGTTTCGGACAAAGCATCGGATATTGCCGAGGCGCTGAGAAAGGCAGCGGAGAAAAGCGGAGTTGCTATCTTTGAAAACGAAGTAAAGGATATTATAATTGAAAACAGCCGCGCTGCAGGAGTACTGCTGAAAAACGGAGAAAAGCTGTTTTCCGACAGGGTCATAATCGCTACCGGAGGGATTTCCTACCCCCTGACCGGTTCGACCGGAGACGGTTATAGCTTTGCAAAAGCAGCCGGACATACTATCGTTCCTCTTCGTCCCTCTCTCGTGCCGCTCCTGACAGAAGAGCATTTCGGCTACGATGCGGAAGGACTGCTGCTGAAAAACATTTCGATGCAGCTTTATGACAGAAAAAAGAAAAAAACGATATATGAGGATTTCGGAGAATGTGAGCTTCACAGATGGGGTCTCGGAGGCGCGGTAATACGCTCAGCCTCAGCACATATAAGAGAAACTCAGCCCGAAGCAAAAAGATATATAATAAGCCTCGACCTCAAACCCGCACTCAGCGAGGAAAAGCTTGATGCAAGGATAATGCGCGAGCTGACGAATTCAAATAAAGGCACGGTTTCAGATATCATGCCGTCACTTCTGCCGCATGGTATCATAGAGGATGTACTCTCTGCGGCGGAGCTTAGCGGAAAAGAGAAAAGCTCAGAGCTTACACGTGAGCAGAGAAAAAAACTTGTATGTTCTCTTAAATGTATGAAGCGCACAGTATCAGGCTTCAGACCTGTTGAAGAGGCTATCGTTACCTCCGGAGGCGTGAATGTACGCGAGATAGACCCGAAGACAATGCAGTCCAGAATACTTCCGGGACTGTATTTTGCCGGAGAAGTAATTGATTATGACTGTTATACCGGCGGATTCAATCTGCAGTGCGCCTTTTCATCCGGCGCTCTTGCAGCAATTTCATAAATACAGGAGGATACCGTATGGGTATGCAGGACGACTGGATGATGCGCCAGATAGAAATGATGACAAAATTCGTTGCAAAAGTAGTTTTCGGCAAGGACGGCAACGAGGTGCATTATGAGCTTTCTTCAACAGAAAACGGTGAAAAACTTTCATCTTCTGATGAGACCTTTCTTACTTTATGCAGACTGATAAAAGAGGGAAGCATATGCGAGGCGGAGGATGTTCTTTATGAGAACATGGAATACTCCGACCGGTATATAGAGCTTGCCACGGATTTTTACCGCAAACTGAACGATATGACGGACGAACAGCTTGAAGCCGGAGATTTTTCAAGAGATGAGATATGCGAAGGCTATGTGGATATAATGGCAAAGCTCGGAGTACCGATAGACGTTTTCGGTCAGGCAGACAGAAGCGAATACTGATAATCAGGAGGTATGAAAAATGCAGGAAAACATATGCTCAATTCCGATCAATGATGTTTTTTTGCCGAGAACAGGCTGCCCTATGTGTCGTATGAGGGATATGCTTGAGGTCAGAAAGGCTGAATACATTACAGGCTCTGCAATGATGGAACCGAGCGTGAGAGTAAAAACAAACGAACAGGGCTTCTGCTTTCGTCATCTTGAAATGATGGTAAGGCTCGGCAAGCGCCTTTCAAATGCGCTCATCCTCGAAAGCCACCTTCAGCAGATAAACGAGCAGCTCATACCGGCAGCAGCACCGAAAAAGGTTGACAAAAAGCGCATGGCTGCGCTTGATGCTCTTACAAAGGATTGCTTTATCTGCCGTGATATAAAGCAGAATATGGAAAACATGGTCCGTATCGTCCATGCAATGTGGATAAGTGAGCCTGAATTCCGTCAGCTTTATGCATCGCAGCAATTCATATGTCTTGAGCATTTTTCTCTGCTTATGAACGTTGACCAGAGAGGTCTCGGAAAGAACCTCCAGCCATTCTATGAAGCTACTTCAAAGCTGACGGGAGGATATCTTGAATCCCTGCGTACAGATGTTCACCGTTTTACGACAATGTTTGACTACCGCAGCGGCGACAGCTCCGACTGGGCAGGCAGCAAGGACGCGATAGAGCGTTCTGTAGAATTCCTTACGGGCGGCAGAATCGAAACGAACTTTGCCGGAGACTATGAAGAAGAGCAGCAATAGAGTAAAAAAAGTGCGCCTACCTTGCGGCGCACTTTTTTAGTGTTTTTTCAGGGGTGCCGGGCGCTTTGCGCCTGGCACCCCTGAAAACAAATTTTTAGCAGCCCGGTCGCGCTAAAGGCACGATCGGGCGGATGGAGCAATGTTAATACGACAGCCCCCTATAATACTATACTGATAAAAGATCATTGCTTCTTTTCAGGAGGCTTAACAGCTGAGGGAGCTCTTCCGGGTCTTTCAGTCCTGTTCACTGTCTTAGTAGTATCAGCTTCAGGTCTCTTGCGGACAGGTCTCTGAGCATCAGTACGAGGTCTTCCCTCCGGAACCTCAGCAGTGCGGTGCACGGGCTTTTTTTCTGCGGCAGCAGTACTGTCTGTTTCAGGTCGTTTTTTATCGTCCGCGGCAGCAGCACGTTTTGCCGATCTCCGTTTAGCCGCAGCCTTTCTCTGCTTAGGATCGATGACAAGTATATAAAAAGAAAACAGCGCAACTACCGAAAGATCTACTATTATTATGATAACAACCGCAAGTGCATAGCCGCCTGAAAAGGTCTCCCCTTCTTTTTCGCCGTTATCAAGCGGAGCATTCATATCAAAGCTCTTCAGATTCCTGATATCCTCGCTTTTACAGCCGTTTGAAGAGGCATATTCATTCAGGTAAAGGTTATTATCGCTGTATATCGTAAGCTTCGGACAGAAATTGAACGCATTGGGCTCAAGCTTCGAGGGATTCTTGTAAAAAACTGCCTCACTGAGATTTGCACATTCACTGAAGGCAAAGCTCCTTATCTCTGCATCGCTGTTGAACTCCACCCTCGTAAGCGAGCTGCAGCCTGTAAAAGCGTAGCCTTCTATCTCCTTCAGGCTCTGAGGGAAAACAGCCCTGCGAAGCAATGTACAGTCCTTAAAGGCTTCTGCGCTTATCTTTTTTACGCCCTCACTGAACGACACTTCGGCAAGCATTTCGCAGCCATCGAAGGCGTTTTTTTCGATAGTCGCAGCATATGAGGGGATCGCAGCCCTTACAAGACCGGAGCCTGCAAATGCCCTTTCTTCAACACGTGCAAGCCCCTTCGGGAAATTGAGAGAAGACAGAGCCTTACAGTTTTCAAATGCTCCGCTGCCGATGCTTACGACTGTTCCCGGCATATATATCTCCTCAAGGGACACGCAGTTTAGAAATGCATTCTTTTCAATCTTTGTAACCGAGCTCGGCAGCATCACCTTCTGCATTTTTTCATTGCCTGCAAAGGCGGCGCTTCCGATGGTCTTTACTGTATCGGGAATGCTTTTGGTAGTCTTGTCACCACGGTACTTTATCAGTATACCGTCCCCCACCGTAACAAATTCGTCCTTTCCGCTGCGCATCCATTCAGTGTTTTCAAGTGCATAGGCGCCGAAATAATCGACCGATCTCGGTATCACGGGATTTGACAGTGCCGTACAATTCAGGAAAGCTCCGTCTCCTACATATTCTATGCTGTTAGGAAGCTCCAGCGTGGCAACTGAACTGCATCCCGAAAAGGCGTAATCTCCGATACGCTTCACTCCGTCGTCTATGGTTATCTCCGAAAGGGCTGTGCAGTTCAGGAAAGCACTGTTTCCTATAGTTTCAAGCGTTCCGGGGAAAGCAGCCTTCCGCAGAGATGTACAGCCTTCAAAAGCTCCTGTGCCGATCTCCTTTACGCTGTCGGTAATATCAAGCTCCTTTATTTCAGTGTTTTCTCTGAAAGCCGCCGCACCGATGGAAACGACCCTGTATTCATCAACAGTCCTTGGTATCGAGATATAAAGCGAATGCCCGAGATAGCTTGTCAGCTCTGCACTTTTTCCGTCCTCCAGTATGGTGTAGCGGAAATCACCGTTGTCTATGGTATTCTTAGCGCTGGCGCTGAAGGGCAGTACAACAGCCGATAAAAGAAACAAGGCAGAGGCTGAAGAACATAATCTGATAAGTGTTTTTTTCATCTTTTCTCTCCGTTATTGGATCAATTGAGCAGGTATAAACAGTTATGATCTGTTGTCTACATTGTAGCGGTATTCCTTTGGGGTCATATTGTACTTTTTCTTGAAAAGACGGTTGAAATACGAAAGATTGCTGATACCTATCCTTGAGGATATTTCCGTTATCTGCAGACCCGTGGTAAGAAGGAGGTTTGTAGCAACATTAAGACGATAATCGTTTATATATTCAATACATGTTGTACCCATGTATTTTTTGAAGAAACGCATGAAATAATGCTTGCTCAGGTTAACACTATCCGCAAGCTCCTCTATCGTTATCGGGTTCATATAGTTCTCCGAAACGTAGTCAAGAATAATCTTGATATTTCTTGTGGTGGTATCCTTTATGGCAGGCTCTTTGTCATCAGGCACGAAATAGTGTGTAAAAAGCACTCTGAACATTTCATAAAGCTCAGCCTTCAGGCTTATCTCATAGAAAGGATCCTTTGAATTATAAACGCTGATAAGCTTATTAACGCATCGCGTAAGCTCCTCATGCGCCGGTGAGTTTGATGTGATGACTACAGGGCTGACATAAAGCCCGTCAAGAAACGGCGTGAAATACTTTATAGCACAGGCATCCGTATTATTGCTGATAAGCATACTCATATTGAATATTACAGAACGGAATTTTGTGCGCTGATCATCGACAGTACGGAAGCAGTGAAGCGTACCGGGATTTATCAGAACGATATCTCCTGCCTTGACCCGATATTTTTCGAGCTCTATCTCTTCTTCAAATTCTCCGGAATCTACAATTACCAGCTCCATTTCCTCGTGCCAGTGCATAGGATAGGTGGTGTAGAAATCAGGCATTATAGTGTTAACGGCGACAAAAGGCAGCATAAAATCGCCCTTTGTACCTGTTTCTTTCAGACTTGTAAGCTCATCGGCATACATTTGTGTGCTCTCCTTTGTGGTTTATTAACACGAAAATGCGCCACTTTTTTAACTCAGGCGGATATTTCGATGTAATTTATAATACAATAGTATTATAATACGGTTTTCCTTTTCATACAATAGATTTAAAATGCCTTTGTTAGCATTATTATATCTTTTGCAATCAAAAACGGCCTTTCCTGCAAAAACAGGAGGTTTTTGTATTTTCACGAGTATATCCCAGGCAGCAGCAGTTTTTCAGAAAACGGCAGATTTTATGCAGCTTTCTGCGTATCATGGAACGAACAACAAAAGAAATGACTAAAAGCTATGAATTTTTTTCCTTTTACCCTTGTAAAAAAACACATTATATGCTACAATAAATTTTAGTTGTAGCCTAAAAGGACAGATTCCTCTGAGAAAATGTCTGATCTGCGCTGCCGATACCGAAATAATCTCGGTATATGTTCTACAATCTTAGAAAGGTAGTATGAAAATGTACAGGATCGTTACTAAAAAGGAACTGAATCCCACAGTAACACTGATGGAGATAGAAGCTCCTCTTATCGCAAAGAAAGCGGAGCCGGGTCAGTTCATCATCTTCAGAGCATTTGAGGACAGCGAGCGTGTTCCTCTGACAATTGCCGATTATGACAGAGAAAAGGGTACCGTGACGATTATCTTCCAGATCGTCGGCGGAGCAACGATGGAGCTGAACAGCCTGAACGAAGGAGACTGTCTCCACGATTTCGTAGGTCCTCTCGGCAGACCGAGTGAAACTGACGGTCTTAAAAAGGTTGCTGTAGTCGGCGGCGGCGTCGGCTGTGCTATCGCATACCCGATCGCAAAAAAACTTCATAACCTCGGTGCTGAGGTACATTCGATCGTCGGCTTCAGAAACAAGGATCTTGTTATTCTTGAGGATGAATTCAAAGCAGTCAGCGACAAGCTCTGCATGATGACGGATGACGGAAGCTACGGCACAAAGGGTCTTGTCACAAATGCCCTTGAGGAGCTTATAAAGGAAGGCAATCAGTATGACGAGGTAATTGCAATAGGACCTGTCATAATGATGAAATTCGTATGCGCACTTACAAAGAAATATGATGTAAAGACCATAGTCAGCATGAACCCCATTATGATCGACGGCACAGGAATGTGCGGCGGCTGCCGTCTGACAGTCGGCGGAGAAACAAAATTCGCCTGCGTTGACGGACCCGATTTCGACGGTCATCTGGTAGATTTCGACGAAGCTATGCACAGAGGCTCAATGTACAGGGATTTTGAGGCTCACGCAAGAGAAGCTTCCTGCAATCTGCTCAACAAGGAGGTAAAGTGATAATGGCAGTACAGAAAAACATGGATCCGAAAAAGTGTCCTATGCCGGTACAGGATCCTATGGAGAGAAGAAATAATTTCGACGAGGTCGCACTCGGCTACACATATGAAATGGCAGTTAACGAAGCAAGACGCTGTCTCAACTGCAAAAACAAGCCCTGCCGCTCAGCCTGTCCGGTACAGATCGATATTCCCGCATTCATCGAGCGCGTTGCAAACGAAGATATGGAGGGCGCTTATCAGATAATCTCACAGTCAAGCTCACTTCCGGCTGTATGCGGAAGGGTATGTCCTCAGGAGAAGCAGTGCGAGAGCAAATGCGTAAGAGGCATCAAAGGCGAGTCTGTAGGCATCGGAAGACTCGAACGCTTTGTTGCCGACTGGCATCGTGAGCACTGCACCGAAGCACCTGCTGTTCCCGAGCAGAACGGTCACAAGGTAGCCATCATCGGCGCAGGTCCTTCAGGCCTTACCGCAGCAGGCGATCTGGCAAAGATGGGCTACAAGGTAACGGTTTACGAAGCACTGCACCTTGCAGGCGGTGTGCTGGTTTACGGTATTCCCGAATTCCGTCTTCCGAAGGCTATAGTTCAGAAGGAAATCGACAACCTCAAGGCTATAGGCGTTGATATTGAAACAAATATGGTCATCGGTAAAGTCCTCACCGTTGACGAGCTTTTTGAGATGGGCAACGAAGCTGTTTACATCGGCTCGGGTGCCGGTCTGCCGAGATTTATGAATATCCCCGGCGAATCTCTCAAGGGTGTTTACTCCGCTAATGAATACCTTACAAGGATCAATCTTATGAAGGCATACAAGCCCGGCAGCAAGACCCCCATCAAGCACAGCCACAAGGTCGCTGTTGTAGGCGGCGGAAATGTTGCAATGGACGCAGCACGTTCTGCCAAAAGAATGGGCGCTGAAGAGGTATATATCGTATACCGCCGCGGCATGGAGGAGCTTCCTGCGCGTAAGGAAGAGGTCGAGCATGCAGAGGAAGAGGGCATCATCTTCAAGACTCTCACAAATCCCGTTGAAGTTCTCGGAAATGAAGCCGGAGAGGTCTGCGGCATGAAATGCGTCGAAATGGAGCTTGGGGAGCCTGATGCAAGCGGAAGACGCAGCCCCGTCGTAAAAGAGGGCAGCGAATTCGTGCTTGAGGTAGACACAATGATCATGTCTATCGGTACAAGCCCCAATCCCCTTATCAGAAGCACCACTCCCGGTCTTGAGACCAACAAGAAGGGCTGTATCATTACAGACGGCGAAAACGGACTTACAACAAGAGAGGGCGTTTATGCCGGCGGCGACGCAGTAACCGGAGCAGCGACAGTTATTCTTGCAATGGGCGCAGGAAAGGCAGCAGCGAAGGCTATTGACGAATATATTAAGAATAAGGAATAATACATGATCCCATCCGCCCGACCGCGCCTTCGGCGCGACCGGGCTAATAAATATTTGTTTTTTCAGGGGTGCCAGGCGCGAAGCGACTG
>CADCPT010000181.1 GCA_902803385.1 uncultured Ruminococcus sp. | reverse complement strand
CAATGACGCTTTCTTACTTTATTGCGTACTGTCTCAAAGTAGTGATCAGACGGTAAGCCATATTATATCGGATATTCAGATGATCCAGAGGCTTGTAAAAAAAAATAGTTTTTTCACATCCCCCTGAAAAAACACTATATCTATGTGAGCCGCAAGGCAAGCATACAAAAACGGAGCTTCCGCAGTACTTCTCTGCGGCAGCTCCTGAAAAACATTATGCCTTCTTTTTCGCTTTCTTTGAAAGCCTCAAAACCAGCACCCATATCTCATGCACAACAAGCGGCAGAAGAGAAATGACGGTAACAAACAGCCACATCTTCCAGCTCATCCTTGCAGTACCGAATATCTCCATAAGGAAGGGTACCTCGGTCACGGCGACCTGTCCGACAATGCCGAAAACAAGCGCCAGTATCATTATCTTGTTGTCAAGATGGTTGAAGCGGAACAGTGAATGATCCGTGTCTCTCATTCCTATCGCATGGAAAAGCTCAGCCATTGCAAGAGTACAGAACGCAAGAGTCTGCGACTGTATCAGTATCTGATCGTTTTTGAAGGTCGCGATCAGGTTCTGCAGCGTGTATGCGGAGCCTGTGACCATAAGCTCCCTTACGGGCATGTAAAGGAAAGCAATGAGAGTTACAAGTGCGATCACTATGCTGTATATGCCCACCTTGGCATATCCGCCGCCTGCAAAGATGGATTCGCCGTTTTTGCGCGGCTTTTTGTTCATAACATCAGATGATGAATTGGGGTCTACGCCGAGAGCAAAGCAGGGGAGGGAATCTGTAAGCAGGTTTATCCACAGGATGTGTACGGCCTTCAGCGGAGAGGCAAGGCCTGCGGCTATAGCCACGAACATTACCAGCACCTCGCTCACATTTGAGGAGAGGGCAAACAGAATGGACTTCTTGACGTTTTCGTAAATGTTCCGTCCTTCCTTGACTGCCTTTTCGATGGTGGTGAATTTGTCGTCCTGGAGGATGATATCTGCCGCGCCCTTTGCAACGTCCGTTCCGGTTATGCCCATTGCAACGCCGACATCGGCGGCTTTGAGGGAGGGCGCGTCGTTAACGCCGTCGCCGGTCATACTGGAAACATTTCCGTTTGCCTGTATCGCCTTTACTATCTTGACCTTGTGCTCGGGTGAAACACGGGCGAATATCGAAAGTCCGGGAACTCTTTCCTTGAGCTGTTCATCCGTAAGCTCGTCCAGCTCGTGACCCATGATACATTCGTCCGGGCTTTCCGCTATGCCGAGCTTCTTCGCAATGGCAAGGGCTGTGTCCTTGTGGTCGCCGGTTATCATTACGGTCTTTATTCCGGCGCGCTTGAAGGTGCTGATGGAATCTACTACCTCCGGTCTTTCGGGGTCTATCATTCCGATCATGCCTATATATGTCAGATCCTGCTCCACAGCGTCCTTGTTGCCGTCGCGCACTGCAAGCGACAGAACGCGGAGCGCCTCGTTCGACATTTCGGACATAGCCGCCATAATGGTCTGTATATCCTCGTCGGTTATCTCGCGGACTGTGCCGCCTGTGCGTATATGCGTGCACCGTGAAAGAAGCTCGTCGGTGGAGCCTTTTGTAAAGGAGATTATCTTTCTGTCCGGCGTTGTATGAACAGTGGTCATAAGCTTTCTGTCGGAATCGAAGGCCTTTTCCTCAATTCTTGGCATAAGCTTTTCGGTGTCGGGCTTTTCTATGCCGTACCTCTTGGCAAAAGCCACAAGGGCTGTCTCAGTCGGGTCGCCTACTTCGGTGCCGTCGGAAGCTATGCTTGCGTCATTGCAGAGCATAAAGCCTTTTAGAAGAGTATCGTGCTCCTTTGCGTCAAGCTTTTCAAGGTCGATATAACCGCCGTTTTCGTATGCCTTAACGACGGTCATCTTATTCTGTGTGAGAGTACCGGTCTTGTCGGAGCATACATAGCTTACTGCGCCGAGGGTCTCGACTGCCGGCATATTCTTTACGATGGCATTTACCTTTGCCATTCTCTGCATTCCGAGAGCAAGAACGATGGTGACGATGGTCGGTATACCCTCAGGTATAGCCGCAACCGCAAGGGAAACAGCCGTCATAAGAAGCTCCAGCACCTCGCGCCCCTGCAAAAAGCCTATGAGGAATACAACAGCGCATATTACGATAACGCCGATGCCAAGCACCTTGCTCAGACCGTCCATGCCCTTCTGCAGAGGAGAAGGCTTGTCCTTTTCCTTGCCTACCATATCGGCTATCTTGCCTATTTCGGTATCCATACCGGTGCGGCATACCTCGCCGATGCCGCGCCCGTATGTTACGACTGTTGACATATATGCAAGGTCGAGCCTGTCACCGATGCCTGTTTTTTCATCCGGAACAAAGCTGCTGTCCTTTTCAACCGGGACGGATTCACCTGTCAGGGCTTTTTCGTCGAGCATGAGCCTTGCTGTTTCAAGCAGCCTGAGGTCGGCCGGGACCTGCTTTCCGGCTTCGAGAACAACGATATCGCCCACAACAAGCTCTTCCGAGGATATCTCCCTTGTTTCGCCGTCGCGGATAACGGTCGCCTTCAGGACGGACATCTTTTTGAGGGCATCGAGAGCCTTCTGCGCCTTGCCCTCCTGAACGACGCCGATTATGGCATTTGCTATAACTATAACTATCATTATTGCAGCTTCGCCGTAATCACCGAGGATTATCGAAATGATTATTGCCGCTGCAAGAATGGCATTCGTGAAATTGAGTATCTGCTCCAGAAACATCTGAAAAACTGTTTTTTGCTTTTCTTCTTTAAGGCAGTTAGGGCCGTTTTTTGCAAGCAGCTCTTCTGCCTGTTCTTTTGTAAGTCCTTTGTAAGTCTGCATTTATTTCTTCTCCTGATATCAGAATTTCATATCGTACCATATAAGGAATGCATATATCGCATATATCCTGCCCCATGTCATTTCTTCACCGGAAAGGTAGCTGTCCCACATAGAGCGCAGCACCGTCTGATCGAAGAATTTCTTCGATGTTTCTCCGAAGAGCTTTTCTTCAACGGGTCGGTTGAACTTCGGATCGGCAAGCCATTTGCGCACCGGTACTGCAAAGCCGACTTTCTTGCGGAAGGCTATCTCATCCGGAAGGATGCTGCTTGCTGCCTTGCGGAATACGTATTTGTTCTGATCCTCCATGAATTTGTATTCGGGCGGGATCCTTCTTGCGTCGTTGAAAAGCCTGAGATCGCTGAACGGAGTGTGCAGCTCTATTCCGCAGGCGGTGCTTGTGCGGTCGGTATTGAAGTAGATATCGCCTTCGAGCCAGAGGGAGATGTCTATCGTAAGCTTTTTTGCAAGCTCGTCCTGACCCTGAACCTCTTTCCAGAGGCTGCTTATCGGGTCGGCAGGGTCGATGCCTTCGTCAAAATCCTTCATCAGCGAACGTACAGTATCGCGCGACATTATATGTGAGCAGGTCAGGTATGTCCAGCCCTCTCCGAGCACTCTCTTGTGCGCATTGTAGCCGCCGAAGAATTCATCTATTCCTTCACCGGAATAAACCACATCGGCATACTGCTTTACAGCAGCGCAGCCGAGAGAAAATGCTACCGCCGAAGCATCGCCGAGAGGCTGACCCATTTTGTCTATTACCTCAGGTATGCGGCTGAAATATTCGGCAGGCTCTATCATCTTGACGCGGAAGCCCTTTCCGAGAACCTCTGCGGTATGTCTTGCAAGGGCGGATTCGTCAAAGCCTGATTCGGCATAGCCTACGGTGTTTGCAGTCGCAGCGTCGCTTGCGGCAAACAGATATGAAGAATCCACTCCGCCTGAAAGGAAGGATTCCTTGTAGGGAAACTCCGGGTCGCCCTTTTCTTCCGAAAGGATCTCGTCGATGGTTGCGGAAAGCTGTGAAGCCCATTCGTCAACTGTCTTTGAGCGATCCGGCTCAAAAACGGGATGCCAGTAGCGGTGAACGGTCACGCTACTGCCGTCCCACACTGCATAATGACCCGGCATGAGCTTATAGAGTCCCTCGTAGAAGGTCTCGCTGCCTATCGGAAAGCCGTAGAACAGATACTGCTGCAGCATGCGTCTGTTGAGCCGCTTTTCAAAGCCGGGAGCAGCGGCGATCTCGTTTATATCGCCCGAGCATATAAATTCACCGTCCACAACGGAATAATACATGTGCTTCTGCCCGACCTGGTCACGAATGCAGAAAAGCTTTTTTTCCTCCTCGTCCCAGACCGCAAATACGAACATTCCGTAAATGTGATCCATCATTCCAAGCTTCCACTCAGAATATGCTTTTTTGATTATTTCCGCTTCGCGCTCTGCGCGACTGAGCTTCAGGGAGATATCAAGCTCCTCACACAGCTTTTTCCAGTTGCGGATATAACCGCTGAAATACCTTAGCTGCACAGATTCTTCTTTACTCATTCAAATGCCTCCGAATATGGATTATTTTGAGTCTTACCCGGATGCGTGAGATCGTATGGGTCCGGGGCTTTGCCGCACCCTCGGACACGGCTCCGGGATAACACTATACATTATATCATCTTCAAATTGCTTATTCAATCATAGAAAAAGATTATTTGGATTATTCTACGAAATATACAAAACATTTACCTGCTTTTGTTTCCGCTTTCGTCCCTGCAACAGAAAAAACAGGTCTCCAGCTCTTGACAAACCCCCTCAGAAATTGGTAAAATAAATTGTTATAGTATGCCTTTTTGGGCAATTTATTTGATCGGAGATGATCACGATGATAAGGAGTATGACCGGATACGGCAGATTTGAAGGTACGATAGACGGAAGAAATGTCGTCTTTGAAATAAAATCCGTTAACCATCGCTTTATGGAGCTGCAGTGCAGAACGCCGAGGGGCTGCGGCTTTGTTGAGGAAACGGTAAAATCTGTTGTTTCCAGATATGTCACAAGAGGAAAGGCGGATGTTTTCGTCGGCATAGATGCGGATGAGAATGTTGCCGCAAATGTCAGCATAAATCATTCTCTTGCGGCAGGATATGTGAACGCCCTCAGGGAGCTTCAGGAGAGATACGGACTTAAGGACGATATCTCTGTGTCCTCCGTTGCGAGATATACGGATATTTTCACCGTCCGCAAGGCTCCGGAAAACGAGGAGCAGCTTTGCGCCATTGTTGAAAAGGCAGGAGAGCAGGCTCTTGCGCAGTTCGTTGCAATGCGTGAGCGCGAGGGCGAAAAGCTGAGGGATGATATCCTCGGCAGATGTGACGCCATAATCTCGATAGTGGGCGAGATCGAGCAGCGTTCGCCGGAGATCGTGGAGGAATACCGCACAAGGCTGTTTGCACGGCTTTCGGAGATACTGGGAGATACCACAATAGAGCCTCAGCGTATTCTTACCGAGGCGGCTATATTCGCCGATAAGACTGCCGTTGATGAAGAAACGGTACGTCTCCGCAGCCATATAGACCAGCTTCGAGGCATGCTCTGCGCCAGTGAGCCTGTCGGAAGAAAGCTTGATTTCATCGTTCAGGAAATGAACAGAGAGGCAAACACCATAGGCTCAAAGGTCAGCGACGCCGGTCTTGCACATAAGGTGGTCGCTATCAAAAGCGAGATAGAAAAGATAAGGGAACAGATACAGAATATAGAGTAACGCGCCGCGCTGCTCGGAAAGGGGGAGGCTGATGCAGCTTGTCAATATAGGCTACGGAAATGTTGTCAGCTCTGAAAGGATCGTGGCTGTCGTCAGCCCGGATGCCGCCCCGGTCAAGAGAATGGCGGCAAAGGCAAAGGAAAACGGGATGCTGATAGATGCATCCTGCGGAAGAAAGACACGTTCGGTGATAGTTGCAGACAGCGGCCATGTCATACTTTCGGCTCTGCCTACCGAAAAGATAGCCGGACGCGCTATGGAAAGTGAGGAGGAAAACGATGGCATCTGAGGGAATACTCGTGGTGATATCTGGTCCTGCAGGGACAGGCAAGGGAACGGTCGTTGCAAAGCTTATGGAGGACGACGGCTTCAGGCTTTCGATATCAGCCACGACAAGAGCGCCGAGGGGCGCCGAGCAGGACGGAGTTCAGTACCATTTTCTGACAAAGGAGCGGTTTGAGAAGCTTATTTCGGAAAACGGTTTTATAGAATATGCTCAGTACCTGGATAATTATTACGGCACGCCGAGGCGGCCGGTCGAGCAGTGGCTCGGCGAGGGCAGGGCGGTCATCCTTGAGATAGAGGTGCAGGGCTGCGAAAAGATAAAGAAGCTCCGCCCGGACTGCATAAGCATATTTATTATGCCGCCGTCTTTTGAAGAGCTGGAGCGCCGCCTGAGAAACAGGGGAACCGAAACAGAGGATAAGATACTTAGGCGTCTTGCGCGCGCAAAGGAAGAAATGCCTCTTTCTGAAGGATACGACTATGTTGTAGTGAATGATACCGTTGACCGCTGCGCAGAGGAGATCAAGGAGATCATCAGAAAGCTTAAGGCAGCTGATAGATAACAGTAATTGCGTATTATATTCATTTTTCCGGCTCTGCCGGAAAAACGAACCACAATTATTAATTATTAATTCTTAATTATAAAAAAGGAGTTTTTATTATGACATACGAGCATTATACAAGACCTTCCGTAGATGATATTTTCGCCGGAAAGATGAGCAAGTATGCTCTTGCTATTGCCGTTGCTAAAAGGGCAAGGGAAATAACAGACGATATGCAGAACGATAAGGGCAAGGTCTGCGACAAGCCCGTTATCGTCGCTGTTGATGAATTCAAGGATCATAAATACGCTATCCTTGAGCCCGACACAGATGACTGATACGTTCCTTACGGCAAAGGTCGCGATACAGAATGCCGCATACAGCTATGACAAGCTGTATGACTATCTTATCCCCGACGATATGAAGGGGCTTGCGCTTCCGGGCTGTCGGGTAAAGGTCGATTTCGGGCATGGTCTGCGCCAGGGGATGATAATGTCTCTCGGCACTGCGGAAGACGCTTCAAGGCTCAAGGGCATATCTCAGCTCCTTGACCGCGAGCCTGTTCTCTCCGAGGAGCTTCTTGCGCTTGCAGGCTTTATGAAGAGCCGCTGCTACTGTACGATGTTTGACGCCTGCGCGGCTATGCTTCCTGCCGGGCTTTCGATGAAGCTTACATACAGCTATCAGGCTCTGTCTGATATCGATGCTTCCGAAATGCTCCTGACGGACGAGGAAAGGATGATAGTTTCCTTTCTTTTAAAGAAGAAAAAGCCCGTTCGCGAGGACAGGCTGATAAAGGCTCTGTCGCTTGACGGAGACGCTCTTCTTCGCGGTCTTGCCTCAAAGGGAGCTGTTCTTCGCACAGAGGATGTCAGCAAGCGTATTGCGGACGAAAGCGTAAGGATGATAAGACTTGCAGGAGATATCCCGGACAGGAAATTTACTCCGGCACAGCGTGAGGTCATCGGTGTCCTCAGCGACATAGGCGAGGCTTCACTCAAGGAGCTTTGCTATTTTACCGGAACGAGCGTTTCCGTTGCGGATAACCTTGTTAAAAAGGGCATCTGCGAATTTTTTGAAGCGGAGCCTCCGAGGCCTGCAAAGGCTGTCGTCTGCTCTGCAGAGCCGGAAGAGATCGTGCTTGCCGGCGACCAGGACAGAGCGTACAAAGGGCTTCTTGAAAAGCTTGAAAGCGGCGAGCCTTCGGTCTCCCTGCTTTACGGAGTTACCGGAAGCGGAAAGACCTCCGTTTTTATGAAGCTTATAGATAAGGTGAGCGCCGAGGGCCGCGGAGTTATCTGCATGGTGCCCGAAATATCCCTCACGTCTCAGCTCCTTGCAGGCTTTACCGCACGATACGGCAATAATGTCGCCGTTTTCCACAGCGGTCTGTCTCTCGGAAAAAGGCTTGAGGAGTGGCGCAGGGTCAAAAACGGCGAAGCGCTTATTGCAGTGGGAACGCGCTCCGCAATATTTGCGCCGTTTGATAACTTAGGACTTATCGTAATGGACGAGGAGCAGGAATACAGCTATAAGTCCGGCGCAAGCCCGCGGTATCATGCCCGTGAGCTTGCAAAATTCCGCTGCACACATTCAAAATGTCCACTGCTTCTCTGTTCGGCAACGCCGTCGGTCGAAAGCTATTACCACGCAAAAAGCGGACGGTACTCCCTGTATACACTTGCCTCGCGCTACGGCGGCGCTGTGCTGCCGCATGTAGTGAAGGCTGATATGAATATAGATCAGAGCCAGGGAAATACCTCGGGCTACAGCTCCGTTCTGCTCGAAGCATTGGAGGACAATCTCAGAGAAGGGCATCAGTCAATAATACTTTTAAACCGCAGAGGGCATAATACCTTTGTTACCTGCAGGAGCTGCCGCGAAACTGTCACCTGTCCGAACTGCTCTATCTCCATGACCTACCACAGCGCAAATAACCGGCTTATGTGTCATTACTGCGGCCATTCGGTGCCGGTTCCGCAGCGCTGCCCGAACTGCGACAGCGATAAGCTGCGCTACGGCGGCTCAGGAACACAAAGAGCGGAACAGGAGCTTTCGGAGCTTTTTCCGGGCGCCCGTGTGCTCAGGCTTGATACAGATTCCACGATGCGCCGCTATGCCTACGAAAAAAAGCTGGGAGATTTCCGCAGCGGAAAATATGATATCATGCTCGGAACGCAGATGGTCGCAAAGGGGCTTGATTTTCCGAATGTCACCCTTGTGGGAGTACTTTCTGCCGACGGAATGATGCATTCCGATGATTTCAGAAGCTATGAGCGTGCCTTTTCTCTTCTGACGCAGGTGGTCGGCAGAAGCGGACGCGGCGGACTTGAGGGCAGGGCCATAATACAGACCTATGAGCCGGAAAACCCTGTTATCGAGCTTGCCGCTGCTCAGAATTATGATGATTTCTACAATTCCGAAATAGAGCTGCGCCGGGCTATGCTTTATCCTCCGTTCTCCGAAATAGGCGTTGCCGTCTTTGTCGGTGAGGACAAAAAGGCGGCATATGAAGCTTCGGTTTTCTTTGCACAGAAGCTGAAGGAGCTTGCAGGCAGCAGATACAGCGGCATACCGCTCAGAATGATAGGACCGTCGCCTTCGGGCATACTGAAGATCGGGGGCAAGTACCGCTATAAAATAATACTGAAGTTCAGAAACAGTGCGTCTTTCAGAGCTATGATGTCGGAGCTTCTCGTTCTGACCGGAAACGAAAGGCGTTTTTCAGATATAAACGTGTTTTTCGACGTTGACCCGGAAAACATGAATTAATGAGGAATCAGGAGTGAGGAATTAGGAATTGTTGTTCTCTGCGGCTTCACCGCAGCGGAATAAATAGTTTTGACGGCAAGCTGTCAAAACTGACCGCAATTACTCATTACTAATTACTAATTACTCATTGAATATAAATAGGAGTGATCGTTAATGGCAATAAGGAACATTGTAAAAGAGGGAGACCCGATACTTAATAAGGTGTGCCGTCCTGTCGAAAAATTTGATGAAAAGCTCGGGGCTTTGCTGGATGATATGTATGAAACGATGAAGGACGGCGACGGTGTGGGTCTTGCAGGGCCTCAGGTCGGCATCCTCAGACGTGTTTTCGTAATAGATATAGGTGACGGCAGACTTGAATTTGTCAACCCGAAAATAATAAAGACCAAGGGTGAACAGGAGGGCAGCGAGGGCTGTCTGTCCTGCCCCGGCGAATTCGGTATAACAATTCGTCCGATGTTCGTTACTGTAGAGGCTCAGAACCGCTACGGCGACCAGTTCACACTGAATGCCGAGGGTCTGCTTGCAAAGGCTGTCTGCCACGAAAACGACCATCTTGACGGCATTCTTTTCAAGCAGCATGTTATCAGAAAGGCTACCCCGGAGGAGCTCGGTATTCCCGACAAGGTAAAATAATATATTTCTGAAAAGGAATGATATGATTGAGAATAGTATTTATGGGTACTCCGGATTTTGCCGTGCCGTGTCTCGAGGCTCTCGAAAAGGACGCCAATGATATCATAGCGGTCTTTACCCAGCCGGACAAGCCTAAGGGCAGGGGCTATGCTCTTGCGCCGCCGCCTGTTAAGGAAAAGGCTCTGGAATACGGTCTGACTGTTTATCAGCCGACAACTCTCAGAGACGGCGAAGCGCTGAGCCTTCTTACAGAAATGGCTCCGGATATGATAGTTGTTGTCGCATACGGCAAGATACTTCCGAAGGAGATCATCGACCTGCCGCGCTTCGGCTGCGTAAATATACATGCGTCCCTTCTGCCTCTTTACAGAGGTGCTGCGCCCATACAGCAGTCCGTTCTTGACGGCTGCGAGAAAACAGGCGTTACTGCTCAGTGTATGGATGTCGGCATCGACACCGGTGATATACTTATGACGCGCGAAACGCCCATAGGGGAGAACGAGACCGCCGATGAGCTTCACGACAGGCTTTCACTTCTCGGCGCCGAGCTTATCGTCAGCGTTGTGCATGCCGCTGCCGAAGGTACTCTCACCCGCACAAAGCAGGATGAAACGAAAGCAACTCATGTCGGCAAGCTTACAAAGGAAATGTCGGTAATTGATTTTTCGCGCCCGGCAAAGAAGATACACGATAAGGTCAGGGGACTCAATTCCTGGCCGGGAGCTGTTGCAAGCCTAAACGGCAAAAGAATAAAGATACACCGCACTCTTCTGACAAAGGGCAGCGGAGAACCGGGACAGGTGCTGTCTCTGACGCCTCTGGTCGTTGCCTGCGGCGAGGGCGCGCTTGAGATAACCGAGCTGCAGCCCGACGGAAAGAAGAAAATGACGGCATCAGCCTTTGTAAACGGTCTTCATGCCGTGTCAGCCGAGGGTCTGAGATTCACATGAGTCAGAATTTATCAAAAAGCGCCAGACATACCGCACTTGATGTTCTTATGCGTATCTCACGCGACGGCGCTTATTCAAATATAGCCCTTTCTTCTGCGCTTTCGTCAGGTTCTCTTTCCCCGAAGGACAGGAACTTTGCTTCCGCTTTGGTGTACGGCGTACTTGAAAGGCGGCTTCTGCTCGATTATGACCTTGCGCAGTATTCCGATAGGAATATAAACGAGCTAGACGATACCGTAAGGGAGATACTAAGGCTCGGAATGTGGCAGATATTATTTGCCGACGGTGTTCCGGCAAGCGCTGCCGTTAACGAAAGCGTCAGGCTTTGCCGTGAAGCAGGGAAGGAAAAAGCCTGCGGCTTCGTCAATGCCGTGCTCCGCTCAGCCGCAAAGGTCGGAGAGCCTGTCTACCCTGACAAAAAGCGCGGAAAGAACAAATACCTTTCGGTGCGGTATTCCTGCCCCGAGTCTGTAATAAAGCTGTGGCGAAAAAGCTACGGCGACGACATATGTGAGAACATACTTAGCTCGCTTACGGGTAGACCGCCTATATATATAAGGATAAATACGTTAAAAACGGATGCCGCCGGGCTTTCTGAAAAGCTGAGAGCCGAGAGTATATCTGTAAAGCCATGCCCCTTTTCGCAAGAAGCCCTTGAAATAGCCGATACAGGCGATATTGAAAGCTCGGAACTTTACAGGAAGGGGCTGTTTCATGTTCAGGATGAGGCGTCTCAGGTATGCTGCGGTGCGCTTTGTGCACAAGAGGGTATGACCGTTATCGACGCATGCTCCGCTCCCGGCGGAAAGACCTTCACCATCGGAGAGATGATGAACGGCCGCGGAAGGATAATTGCCTGCGATCTTTATGAACACAGGCTCAGGCTTGTTGAAGAGGGCGCGCGCCGACTCGGAATAGGGATCATTACAGCTTATGCCGCAGACAGCTCAAAAAATACTGAGCTGCCCGAAGCGGACAGGATACTCTGCGATGTTCCGTGCTCAGGGCTTGGGATAATGAGGCGCAAGCCGGAGCTGAGATATAAAAGCGACACCGGAGCCGAAGCTCTGCCTGCGGTGCAGTATGATATACTGTGCAGCAGCGCCGCTCATCTGAAAAGCGGCGGTGTGCTGGTCTATTCGACATGCACACTCAATCCTGCTGAAAACGGGGATAATATCCGGCGTTTTCTTGAAGATCACGAAGATTTTGAGCCTTTTCCGCTCGTTTTGCCTGAAGGTATCGCAAGGACGGTCGAAGAGCCGGAAAACGAAATTACACTGTTTCCGTCGCCGGACGGGTCGGACGGATTCTTTATAAGTGCAGTCAGAAGGAAGTGAAAAGATGCTGCTCGATATAAAATCCATGTATCCCGCAGAGCTCGAGGAATATATCCTGAGACTTTCGGAGCCTAAGTTCAGGGCAGCTCAGATATTCAAATGGCTGCACGAAGGGGCAGATTCTTTTGATGAAATGACTAATATATCAAAGCAGCTTCGCCAAAAACTTGTGGAAAACTGCTATATATCTAACGCGGCTATTGAAAAAAAATTAATTTCGTCTTATGATGATACAAAGAAATACCTTCTGAGGCTTAGTGACGGTGAATATGTAGAGTCCGTTCTTATGAGCTACCGCCACGGTATCACAAGCTGTATATCCACCCAGGTGGGCTGCAAAATGGGCTGTACCTTCTGCGCTACGGGGCGGAGCGGCTTTTCGAGAGATCTTACCGCTTCCGAAATGATATCGCAGCTTCAGACTGAGGAAAAGGACAACGATATCCGCATCTCAAATATCGTGCTGATGGGGATGGGCGAGCCTCTTGACAATTTTGACAATGTGGTGCGCTTTCTGCGGCTTGTGTCGGATGAAAAGGGAATGAATATCGGAATGAGGCATATCTCCCTTTCGACCTGCGGGATAGTACCGAGGATATACGAGCTTGCCGATATGAAGCTTCAGCTCACGCTTTCGGTATCTCTGCATGCCCCGAATGACGAGATACGCAGCCGCACGATGCCTGTCAACCGCAGATACGGGGTCGATGAGCTTCTGAAGGCCTGCCGCTATTATGCAAAGACAACGGGCAGGAGGATATCCTTTGAGTACGCTATGATTAGCGGAGTGAACGACAGCGATGAATGTGCCGCCGAGCTTGCGAAAAGGCTCAGGGGGATGCTTGCGCATGTGAATCTGATACCCGTCAATTCGGTCACGGGAACGGGCTATAAAAAAAGCAGAAACGAGCGTATGAACGCTTTTATAAATATACTTTCAAGGTCGGGGATAACCGCTACAGTTCGGCGGACCCTCGGCAGCGACATAAACGCCTCCTGCGGACAGCTCAGAAGGTCGGCAGGCGCGGAAAATGGCGCAAAGGGGGAAGGAAAATAATGCAACTGTACTCAAAAAGCGATATAGGTCTCAGACGCGAAACGAACCAGGACTTCTGTATGACCGGAGAATTTCCCGGCGGAGCGGTCTGGGCTATCGTCTGCGACGGCATGGGAGGGCATAACGGCGGCTCGACAGCAAGCCGCGTTGCTACCGAGACTATGTCAGAGACCCTTGTGAGCGGCTACCGGGAGGATATGAACCCCGATGATATACGTTCACTGCTTGAGCTTGCCGTGGAATGTGCGAATAAATCCGTCTTTGAGATGTCACTTCACGTTCAGGGTCTTGACGGTATGGGCACTACCGTTGTTGCAGTGATAGCAAAAAGCAACATAGCATATGTGATACATGCCGGGGACAGCCGCGCATATTTCTGCAGCGACAGCGAGGTACGCCGCATTACTACGGATCATTCCATAGTACAGATGCTTATAGATTCCGGCGAGCTTACTCCGGAGCAGGCGCGGCTTCATCCCTACCGCAACAGGATAACAAGGGCGCTGGGAACTGAGCCTGAGCTGTGTACGGATTACAATACCGTAGATTTTCTTCCCGGCTCTAAGATACTGATATGTACTGACGGTCTGTCCAATTACATCACGGACGAAGAGCTGCAGCAATACTGCAGGGAATACGAAGGCGACGGACTGACCGAAAAGCTTATTGAAACAGCCAAGGTGCTTGGCGGCAGCGATAACATTACAGTTGCCGTTATTGAAAACTGAACGCTTGAAAGGAGTTTATCTGATGGATAAATATACGGGAAAAAGGCTCGACGGCCGCTATGAGATACAGGAGCTTATCGGCGTCGGCGGAATGGCAATGGTCTACAAGGCTTACGACACCGTAGACGACAAGACAGTTGCCATAAAGATACTGAAGGATGAATTTCTGGGCAACAGTGATTTTATCCGCCGCTTCAAGAATGAATCAAAGGCTATTGCCGTGCTTTCACACCCGAATATCGTAAAGGTATACGATGTCAGCTTCGGCGACAGATTACAGTACATCGTAATGGAGTACATCGACGGCATCACTCTCAAGGAGTATATCAGCCACCAGCATGTGATTCCGTGGAAGGAAGCCGTACACTTTACCGTACAGATACTGCAGGCCTTGCAGCATGCGCATGAAAAGGGCATAGTCCACAGGGATATGAAGCCTCAGAATATCATGCTTTTGCAGGACGGCTCGATCAAGGTTACGGATTTCGGCATTGCAAGGTTCTCAAATAACGAGACCCGCACGATGACCGACAAGGCAATAGGCTCCGTTCACTATATCGCGCCCGAGCAGGCAAGGGGCGACAATACCGACGGCAAGGCTGATATATATTCCGTCGGTGTCATGCTTTATGAAATGCTGACAGGAAAGCTTCCCTTCGATGCTGACAGCGCCGTTTCCGTTGCGATAATGCAGATGCAGAACGATCCCAAGCCTCTCAGAGAGATAAACGATAAGATACCCGAGGGCATTGAGGAGATAACCCTTCGCGCTATGCGCAAGGATCCCAACCAGCGCTACGCTACGGCAGGAGAGATGCTTGAGGCTATCGAGATATTCAGGCACAATCCCTCAGTAAAATTCAGATACAGCTATTTTGTCGATGAAACCCCGACAAAGTATGTCGATTCGCTCAACCGCGTCCCTGCGGCTTCTCCCGAGCCTGTTTATGAGGACACCTACGACAGCTACGACGATGAGCTTGCGGTCAGCAGGACAAAAACAGTAGTAAGGCTGATAATAGCCCTGATAATCGTACTGGTGCTTGCCGCGGCAGGCTGGATAGTATATACATCCGTTACGGCCAATATGAAGGCAAACGAAACAAAGGATGTTGACGTTCCGAGGTTCGTCGGAATGATGTATGACGAGCTCCAGGCAAACAAGGAATACAAGTTCAATTATGAGATAAGCGCGAAATATGACGCGACCCAGCCTGTTAATATCATTCTTTCACAGGATCCGGAGGCCGGCACAAAGCAGGTCAAGGAAAATGCAACTATCAAGCTGGTCATCAATTCCACCAGCACGACATACGAAGTGCCGAAGGTGAAGAATTACTCCGAACAGGAGGCCATCGACAAGCTCAGCGCTAAATTCTTCAATTACTCCGTTTCAAGAGTCAACAGCACGGGAGTAGCCAAGGGCTATGTTATCGACTGCTCGCCGCAGGAGGGCACAGAGCAGGAGATAGGAACAACTATCACCCTTATCGTAAGCGACGGCTCAGCGACAGAGAAGGAGACCGTTCCGGATGTTACCGGCAGGACTTATGACCAGGCTGAAAAGGAGCTGAAGGCAAAGGGCTTCACCACCCAGCGCGCAACCGTTGCAAGCGCAGTTGAAGAGGGCAAGGTAGTGAATACCGATCCCCTCGCCGGAAACAGTCTTACAAAGGGCAGCCTCGTTACCATTCAGGTGAGCGACGGCAGCAAGGCACTTGTAAGCCTCAGGCAGAAGGTCGATCTTCCGGAGGATGAGGATGCAGACATTACCCTTACAATCTATTCCGACGGCACAAAGATAGACGAAGCAAGCGGCTCGCCGTATAAGGGCTTCACCTATGAGCTTGATATCAGCCCCAAGGGAGCAAAGAACAACAAGAAGATCATAACCGTTATGCTCGACGGTGCAAAGTATGAGGTATTTACCTTCGATTTCAAGAACAAGACTGTTACGAGAGACTTTATCGATGATAAATACAAGATCAAGCAGCCTGCTCAGACTTCTGAAACGCAGGATCTCACAACAGCCAAATCCAATGCTGTATCCGAGCTTTTAAGCTATGTGAATACCGATGATTACACCGATGCCAACAAGATGGTCATTGATGAGATAATCAGGCTTGCGCAGGAGAAGATAAAAGATGCCACTTCCAAGGAAGAAATAGAGGAGATCCTCACGGAAGCTGAGGCAGAGCTGGATGCTGTTCCCGAAAGGCCGGGCGCTGAAAGCTCAGGCCATGAGCAGTCCTCCTCTGTCACGCCCACAGGAGATCTTGACAAGGCAAAGCAGAAGGCAATATATGAGCAGATGGAGTATTTTGGCATTATTCCTTACAAGGATCGCTATTACTACTGGACCGATGAGGAATACGAAAATGCAAATGCAATTGTAAACGACTATGTTGCACTGATAAATTCAGCTTCTACGGAAGAAGAAGTCGAGGCTCTGCGCGTTGAAGGCAGAAACGCTCTTGAAGCCGCACCGCACCACACAAAACCGACAGCGGCAGGAGTATAATCGAATATCTGAGGAGGCTCAGGGCGGCAAAGCCACTCTGAGCCTCCTTGTACTAACGGGGTTGGAACGTTATGACCGGACTTATAATAAAAGCAATAAGCGGCTTTTACTATGTGGAAGCCGAAGGCACTGTATACGAATGCAAGGCAAGGGGAGTATTCAGAAAAAAGGGAGAAAGCCCGGCTGTAGGGGACAGAGCAGTTATCCTTCCTCAGCCGGACGGTACTGCGCGCGTCGAAGAGATACTTCCGCGCAGGAATTATCTTGTCCGTCCGCCGCTTGCGAACCTGGACAGGCTTTTTATAGTTTCTTCCCTGAGCGATCCTTCTCCGAGTACTCTTATTATAGACAAGATCACCGCAGTTGCCGTAAGCAAGGGCATAGAGCCCGTTGTCGTTTTCACGAAAAGTGATCTCGCGGACGCTCAGCCTTATCTGGATATTTACAGACGCACAGGGATTAAGGCTCTGAGCTGCAGCATCGGAAGCGACAGCGGCATACAGGAGCTTATGGAGCTTATCAGCGGAAAGGTCTCGGCTTTTACAGGGAATACGGGAGTTGGGAAATCGTCGCTTCTGAATACTCTTTTCCCGGAGCTTGAGCTTGCTACCTCTGAAATAAGCCGGAAGCTCGGCAGAGGCCGCCATACCACGCGCCACAGCGAGCTTTTCAGGATAGGAGGAGGTTATGTTGCGGACACCCCGGGCTTTTCCACCGTTGACATAGAAAGATACGAAATGATCCGCAAGGACGATATTGCCGGATGCTTTCCGGAATTCAGCGATCATATCGGAGAATGTCAGTTTACCGGGTGCAGCCATACCGTTGAAAAGGGCTGCGCCGTTCTGCAGGCGGTGCGCGACGGGATAATACCCAAAAGCCGCCATAACAGCTACTGCCGCATGTACGACGAAGTGAAAAATATACCGGAATGGGCGAATAGTAGATAGCTGATAGCTGACGGCTATAGAACGAGTGTGCCGCAGGTCAGGCGCATGCCAAAGGTGTTTTCTGTGGGTACAATGAATTCAGAGGAAAAAGAAATGAAAAAACAACGCTGTATAATTATCGGCTCCTCGCCGGATGCAGATGCCGCATTTATCGGCTCATGTATTAAAGCAGATGATTTTGTCATCTGTGCGGACGGGGGGCTGGAATATGCCCGTAAAAACGATATCATCCCCGACCTGCTGATCGGGGACTTCGATTCCGGCCGCCGTCCTGAGACCGAGATATGCGAAACAATAACGCTTTCCGTAAGAAAGGACGACACCGATACGATGTTCTGCGCCCGTGAGGCTCTCCGGCGCGGCTTTGATGATGTTCTGCTGTTTGGTATGACAGGCGGCAGAACGGATCACAGCTATGCAAATCTGTGTGTTCTTCTGTTTCTCGAAAAAAACGGAGCGCATGCAAAAATGCTTGCTCCGGAGCTTTTTGTCAGGGTTCTGCCCCCGGAAAGCGTGACCCTCAGCGGAATGAATGGCAGGCTGTTTTCGGCTTTTCCGTTCGGCTGTGAGGAATGTACAGTCAGCCTTGACGGCTTTGACTATCCTTTGAACAGAGGAAGGCTGCTGCCGGACAACACGCTTGGACTGAGCAATGTTATCATCTCAGACAAAGCGGCAGTGACTGTTCACAGCGGAAACGCAGTGATCGTTATCACAGGGTAGTCCTGTTTTTTCAGAGGTATCAAGCGCAAAGCCACCGCCGGACCGCGCCTTGGCACGACCGGCGGTTTTTTTCAGTTTTTTCAAAGGGACTGTCGCAAAACAAGGATTCTGACGGCAACTCCTTGAAACCAGCCAAGTGCGCCCGTAGGAAGTGCCCCCCTGGTGCGCCTACCTT